>CAZSON010000520.1:0-1994 GCA_964608375.1 uncultured Desulfobacter sp.
AAAATGCTCAAAGTCGTTCGCAAATGACTTTTTACGAGACTGTCAATTTTGTTTTTTTTAAATGGGTGATAATTGTTGATGCTATCACAGGGTTGTTCACACAACAAGCAGGTGAAATAGAGAGAAACCGTTTAAGCATGGGCCGCAGGATGTCAGGGTTTCCCGATCCTGCGGCATTAACCATTTGTACCATTTTTTAATGGGCTCCTTTACCCACCGGATTCAATTTTCCAGAAAACGATGCTACTTCTGTGGAAAGTTTGTATTGAAAGCTGTCCGCAAGGGCTTGCCAGCTTGCTTCAATAATGTCTTTTGAAACACCGATCGTATTCCAAACCTGATCTTGATCCCTCGATTGAACCAAAACACGAACTGTGGATGCGGTTCCGTCGCGGCCATCCATTACCCTTACCTTAAAATCGACCAGGTGCATGGTATCGAGGTCAGGGAAAAACTTATCGAGCGCTTTTCGAAGAGCGTTATCAAGTGCGCTGACCGGTCCGTCCCCTTCCGCCGCTGTGATTTCATAGGTTCCATTGACAGAAATTTTGATTGTTGCGTGGGCCGAACAGGGTTGAGATTTATTCTTTTCGATTGTTATTCTAAAAGATTCAAGTTCAAACAAAGGTGTAAACTGATCGGTAAATTTTTCCAGGAGAATCCTGAGTGAACCGTCGGCTACATCAAACTGATATCCTTCCTGTTCAAGCCGTTTTATCTCTGAAACGATTTTGCGGCTGTCATAGCCGTTTGCTCCAATTTTCAAACCGAGTTCCCTGGCCTTATATTCCACATTGCTTTTGCCGGAAAGATCGGACACCAGAACCCGGCGTTCGTTTCCAACCCTTTCCGGATCTATATGTTCGTAAGCCCGGGGCATTTTCGAGATCGCACTTACGTGAACGCCTCCCTTATGGGCGAAAGCGCTTTTACCCACAAAGGGCCGGGAATTCAAAGGGGTCATATTGGCGGTTTCGCTTACAAAACGGGAGAGTTTTTTTAATTTTGACATATTTTCTTCGGCCATGCACGGATATTTCATTTTTAGACAGAGAATCGGTATGATTGAAGTTAAATCTGCATTCCCGCACCGGTCACCATATCCGTTGATGGTACCCTGGACCATCACGGCGCCTGCCTGTATGGCGGCGATGGAATTTGCAACAGCCAGCCCGCAGTCATTGTGGGTGTGAATCCCCATTTTAACCGAACATCGATCAGTTGCCGATCGATCGGCTTTTTGTAAAATACCGCCCACCTCTTTTATGATAGGCTCGATTTCAAAGGTAAGGGTTCCCCCGTTTGTATCGCATAAAACAACGGCATCCGCGCCGCCTTCGATTGCAGATAGAAGAGTCTTCAGAGCATAATCCTTGTTTGCTTTATACCCATCAAAAAAATGTTCTGCTTCAAAGATGACCTCGCGGTTATATTTTTTTAAAAATTCAACCGTATCACGGATCATCGCGAGATTTTCTTCAAGGGTATTGTGCATGATCTGCTCCACATGCAGATCCCAGCTTTTTCCAAAGATGGCTACAACCGGGGTATCAGCCTCTAAAAGCGCTTTTAAGTTGAAATCATCCGAAGGATCGATTTCCCGTTTTCGAGTTGAACCAAAAGCGGTTAAACGGGAATTTTTAAATTTAATATCTTTGGCAAGTTTGAAGAAACGATTGTCTCTGGGACTGGAGCCTGGCCAACCCCCTTCAATATAATTGATACCGAGATCATCAAATCTTTCTGCGATCTTGATCTTTTCATCGGCAGTGAAGTTAATATTTTCTCCCTGGGTCCCATCTCGAAGGGTGGTGTCGAAAAGCAAAATCGGTTCCATCAAATTTACTCCCTAATTATTTCCGAAAATCAAGGTTTATTCAGTATCAAAAACCTGGCCCTCTGGATCAGGTCAGAACAAATGGGCTTTGACTTTAATTAGTACGAAGTGTCAAGTGATCTAAAGTTGAGGTATCGCTACGCTCTGTCGGTTTTAA
>CAZSON010000521.1:0-1987 GCA_964608375.1 uncultured Desulfobacter sp.
AATACGAATGTGTCCGCGGCTCTTTCAGTTTGTATTCCAAAGCAAATCTGACCCCCTTCTTAGCAGCATAAAGCGCACTTTCCCTGATTCCTTTCGCAAACCATTGTCGCTCTTCCATATAATCCGCGCATAAAGCATAATCATAACCATCTTGTCCAGGCCAAATATTAAGCAGGTCACAGTTCAATTCAACGGCCATATCAGTGCAGGTATTCACCTCTGCCACGGCAGCTCTGCGAATATCGCTATTCGCTGATGAAAAACTTCCGTTTCCCCATTTTTTCTGACTAAAAAGATCAGGAATAATCGATACACAATTCAATCCAAGATCATCTATCTTCTGCTTCATCTCCCTGACATTTGTTTCATCAATATCCCAGGTGCCGACAAGCTCTATCCCTTTAACTCGATTAATTTGAGAGGCTTGTTTCAGCATAGTATCTTTGTCTAATTCTTCTTTATAGCCGGATGACAGGAATCGATCACACGTATTTCCAAGATTCCCTAAAATTATCGAATAGTTCATGGACATGTTTATTTCTCCTCTAATGAAATAAAAGTTTCAATCAGTCAGTTCCGATGGCAGATCCTTTGCTTCAGGAAAACTGGTCTGGGTGCCTGAAGATTGAACGCTGACGGCTGCAATCTTGTTTGCACGCTCGATGGAATCCGGCAAAGATTTCCCAGCTGCCAGAAAAAAAGCCAGGCTTCCAACAAATGCATCGCCGGCACCGGTGGTATCCAGTGCTTTGACTGGATCTACCGGTACGTGCTTAGTGGTTGCTCCTGTTACTAATAAACTGCCGCGTTCACCCAAAGTTATGATCACGGAAGCAGCGCCGCGTTCAATCAGCACCTTTGCAGCCTTTTCAGCATCTTCCACCGATTCGACTAACATGTCGGTAAGAAGTTCGGTTTCAGTCTCGTTGGGACAGAAGATATCACTTAAATGGTAGAATTTTTCCGGAATTTCTGACAGTGCAGGCGCCGGATTGAAAATGGTTTTCACCCCTTCCTCACGGGCGATCCGCAACGCTGTAAGATTGATGTTCAGGGGTATTTCAAGCTGGCAAACCAGAATCGAAGAAGATGCGATAGCCGGACGAGCGGCCTCGACTTCCGCAGTGGTCAAAAGATCATTGGCACCGGTGACAATGATGATTGAATTGTGCCCCTCAGTATCAACAGCAATTGGGGCGACTCCTGAAAACGCCTGATCTGTAAAATGAACGTGTTGTGGGTTCACGCCCCAGGATTTGAAATTTTTTAGCGTATTCTCGCCAAATACATCCCGGCCGAGTTTTGTGACCATGGTCACATCGCCACCCAGTTTAGCTGCCATTATCGCCTGATTGGCGCCCTTGCCTCCAAATCCCATGTGAAAACGATCACCATGAAGTGTCTCCCCCATTCTGGGCAGTCTGGGGACATAACTGATCAAATCTAAATTACAGGCTCCGACAACACAAATCTTGGGTTTTTCCATGAGCAACTCTCCAATAACAACTTAATAGTTATATCACATTGCCGTCAGGACCGATAACCCCTTTCACCAATAAAAAACAACCATAAGGTCTTCTCTCCGACGTTGATACGACCGCATACGCTTGTTTTGCTCGTTCATAAAAGGCATGGCGTTCTATCGAACCCATTGGCCAGTCTCGATCTGAAAAACTATCAACACTTTTTTTCAAGTCATTGTGAACCTCCAATACTTCATCGGGTTTGCCGACGACCTGCATATACAAAACAGGGTATTCAACAAAACTATCCAAAGGAAATACGGAAAGAATTGCATCTGCCGCTTCAGAAATTGTATTCCCATCCAGACGGATCGGACTGCCGTGCGGCGTTTGAGCAGCAATAGAATCAGAAGGGAAATTACAATCGGCCAGAACCAGTTCATCACCATGTCCCATCGCACGCAAGACATACAAAAGTTCCGGAGTTAATAATGGATTAAGATTTTTTAACATACGGCCCCCTT
>CAZSON010000522.1:0-1974 GCA_964608375.1 uncultured Desulfobacter sp.
GATATCGTTCTCCTGGAAAAATAATGCCACCCGTTTCCTTTCATCTTCTTCGATATGCAGTTTCAACGGTGATAAATCGGCCTTGTTAAGACCTGCCCCTTTTGCAATACGAAAGAAAGTCTCGACCATATGTGTAAAATCGAGATAGGCAACCTTCCGGGTATAGGCAATTCCCCTCCCCTGCCCCGGTGTATCAAACCCGATCCGCTCTCTGCCTTGGATTAACAGAGCGAAAACGGATGATATTTTAGCGAACTGCTCAAAATCTAAAATCTTATCGTATCTTTCCCGGCGCAATTGGAAAACAGCTTTCAGAAATGTTGAGACAAACAATAATAGGCTTTTATTGCTGAGGAAGAAGGTATGATCAATAAAGGAGTTTCGATAAAAGACCTGCTGGTTTTGCAAAAGGGTAAACATATCTAACTGAGCGTTTGGATAATGCTCTCTGATGGCTTTGATTGTGGGAAGGAGCATAACTAGGTTGCCAATTCCCCAAAATTTTATCATGAGAATTTTATCGACCTGTTTTTTATCGTCCTTTTTTTTATTTAATTGATAAAGCGCATTGATCCAATGCAATACGTAGCAAAGGGGAATTCCAATATATCGATCTATTATTCGGATAAATTTAAGATTCATCTATCTTCTTTCTTATTCTTTATTTATTTCCATCGGAAAGCCTCTGCCTTTTTGTCATCCGGAACGTTGATTTGAAAAAGGTAGAAATCTCTGTTTAAGATGCGATAGGCGCCTATAATTTCAGAATTTTTCATCACTTTGGGATAGTGCATCTTATACCATCCGAGATATCCAGCATAATGAGACAAAAACAGATGGGTAATCGGATAATTAAGGAACAATTTTTTTTTATCCTCATACCAGTTCGGCGCCTGCACGTGCCGCAGTCGGTTTTCAATGGTTGCTGCCATAACTCCTTGTCCGGCAATCAGCGCATCGGACGACAATCTTCTCCCTATTTCATTCGATGTTTTATAAATCGCGTAATTGCCCTGAACACTCCATTTGATAAAATAAAACATATTGATAGCAAGGATAAACAGCATGACCAATCTGGCGAATGTTTTCCGGCCGGTATTTGCGTTATTGAAGGCAATGGTGGACCTGCTCTTTTTAGCACGCCTGATAAGTAGAAGATAAAAATAGAAGGTCAGGGCGATGCCGAGAGCCAGGAGAAGCACATATAATAAATATTTTGCAAACAAAACACTTTTAAATAGCGGAGCCAATTCTGCATGAAAATATGGATCAATCCCCTGCGAGGATACCTTTAATCCGTCGGCAAGAATACGCATTTGACCAATTTGATGAAGCGGAACGAATTTTTGAAACTGTTCCCTGGTTTGAAAAACGATCGGTTTAAAACCAGGCTGGGTAATTTGAATCGTTTTTATCAGCACCTCCCCTTTCCCTGTCAACGGATCGATCCGAAGATGTTTTATTGAATGGAGGTTGCCGATGAGGGTGCTGTAGGTACCGCTCCCCTTTTTGATCCGGATACCATTTGAATCGATTTCATTGTAAGAAGGCGGATTGCCACCCCAGTAAAATCTCGTTTTTCCATTTTGACCTGAGTTTAATTCAATCTGAATTTTAGCTCTTAATGGATGAGATATTGTAGACAGAACAATCAGGGATAGCAGAAATACGGACAATAGATATGAAATCGTAGCGGTCACGCGGCTGGTTCTTCTAATCCTTGTTAAACCGCTTGCAATCAAAAGGAAAATAATGCCTATGATAGCGGAGAGGAAGAGCGCACCTGTTTTTGTCAATTCATCCAGAAAAAAAAAGGCTGCTGTTTGGGGCTTGAATTTTCTGATATAAGGGAGAATAAAATAAAAGAGTAGCATCATTACGCCGAGAAAAGAGGTCAAGCAGAGCCGCCAATCAGACAGACTGAAGCGAATTGATTCGGTTTTACCCCCATACCGGGCCACGCCCATTGCTGCC
>CAZSON010000523.1:0-1968 GCA_964608375.1 uncultured Desulfobacter sp.
GGTTTGATCTGACAAAAGCGGAGGCTCTCGATCTTTTTTCTAAAATGATGCTTGCAAGAAAAACAGAAGACAGACACGAAGAACTGTTTCAGAATCAGGTGTTACCGGTCTATACCCACCTTGGAACAGGACAGGAGGCTGTCGGGTGCGGTGTATCGGCTTTTCTGCGACAGGAGGATTACCTGATCGGCACCCACCGTGGAGTGACGGAATACATAGGCAAAGGGCTGAGTGTGGCAGACATTTTTCTGGAATACGGCGGCCGGGCCAACGCTATCTCCGGCGGACGAGCAGGTCTTCATCTACATAGCTCAAAGTTGAATATCCTGCCGTTGCTCGGTGGTTTGGGAACCGACTTTTCTCTGGCTGTAGGCGCCGGTTTATCTATCCGTAACAAGAATCTTGACCGTGTGGTGGTCGATTATTTCGGTGAAGGTGCAACCGAACAGGCCGATTTCCATCCGGCCATGAACATGGCTATGCTCTATCAGGTACCGGTTATCTTTTGCTGTTGCACCAACCAGTTTGTAGAATACCATCCATACCGCGAATCGACCTGCACGACCGATATTGCTCCCCGGAGCGAAGGCTACGGATTGCCCTGGCAAATTGTAAAGGACGGCAACGACATATTTGCAGTCGGCGGAGCCATGAAAAAAGCGATTGCGCATGTGCGCTCCGGAGAGGGTCCCTGCTTCATTGAATTTAAGACCTATCGGATTGCTCCCCATCACACTGCGGATCAATGTCTATACCGAGACGAAAAAGAATGGGAGAAAGCAAAAAAGAATGCCCCGATTCCTCGCGCAGAGCGGTCACTGATCGATCGCAACTGGGCCACAAAAGAAGATATAGATAAAATTTCAGATGAGTGTGAAAAAATAATTCAACAAGCTGTTGAGCTGTTAATACAGAGCGAACTGCCTGATCCGGCGACGGTGATGGATCATGCAATGATCTGATAGGAAGGTGGCCAAATGGCTGAAAAATATTATACTGAAGCGGTGGCTGAAGCGATACGCCAGGAGATGATTCGGGATGAAAATGTAGTGGTAATGGGGCTGGATGTAAAACCGAGCATTTGGGGCACCACCCGTGGACTTTACGATGAGTTCGGTCCTAAAAGGATTATCGGTACACCGGTCTGTGAAGGATCCTATACCATGGCGGCCGTGGGAGCGGCCATGACCGGATTGCGGCCGGTGGTGGAGCTGCTTTTCTCAGAATATGCCTATCTGAGCATGGAATCGATCTCCAACGTGGCCGGCATGTGGGAGTATGTCTCAAATGGCGGGTACCGGGTCCCTTTGGTGGTCCAGACGGTTGCCGGTGCCAGGGGAAATGGTGCCTATTCCCATTCACAGTCCACCCAGGCAAGTTTTCTCAACGCTCCGGGAATTAAGATGGTCATACCCTCTACACCGGCCGACGCAAAAGGATTGCTGACGTCGGCAATACGCGATGACGGACCGGTGATCTTCTTCCACCACCGGCAATTACTGGCTTCCACCGGAGAGGTTCCGGACGATGAGTATTCTGTACCGATCGGAAAGGCGGTGGTGCGGCGAGCCGGCAGCGACATTACGGTGGTCTCGTTTGGGGGAATGCTTTATAAATGCCTTGAGGCGGCTGATATCCTGGATGAAGAAGGAATCAGTATTGAGGTGATCGATTTAAGAACCCTTGTTCCTTTTGACCGGCAATGCATCGCTCAATCTATTGAAAAAACGAACCGGTTGGTTATTGTGGAAGACGGACGTAAACGCGGCGGCATCGGTTCGGAAATTGCAGCTGACGTTTCAGAGCACTTTATCGACCTTTTGGACGGCCCGATTGTTCGCGTCGCTGCTCTTAACACACCGGTTCCCTATGCTGAAACACTGGAAAGGGCACATTTTCCGACGGTGGACTCGATAGTTGAGGCTGTAAAAAATTTACGGACATAGATTAGTATTTTTAAGATTCCCC
>CAZSON010000524.1:0-1966 GCA_964608375.1 uncultured Desulfobacter sp.
TCAATTTCCATTTCACCTGAATTCAAAGGCATAGAAGCCATTTCAAACCAGAGCTAAAAAGCAATGATTGCAATGGAGACTAAAACCAAAATCGGGATCAGTCTATTCCTGCTGGGAGAAAAGATACGCTGGGATGGGGGGAATCATTGTTCCCCTCTTTTCGGTACAATACAGATAAAATCAAATGGATTGTCACCGGCATTTTTAAAATTGTGGGTTTCATTCTGGTTCACATATACATAATCGCCGGCCTGCAAGGGATGTTCATTTCCTTCGGCATCGGTATAAACACCATCACCGGCTTCAACCCGCACCAGATGCGGAAAGTCGTGACCGTGATAGGAGCTTTTTCCGCCGGCCCCCAAGCTGAAGTAGCGCAACACAATTTCGTCTGACCCATCATCCGGGCCGAGGACGATTCCTTTCGTGACGTTATCATACTTCTCTAATTTCGCAAAAGGCACATCACTTAGTTTTTTGATGATCATGGTTTCCTCCTATTATACGCCTTATACGCCAGCCCATATAACATGGGAAATAGGCGTCTTGCAAGCATAGCGGGCTGTGATTCGATTATTAATATAACCAAAAAGTGGTCGATTACGGATACAACAGATAAAAACTTGTTTTTGGGGAGCGAATTAAACGAATATAATGAATTGTATTTCGCGTTTGTCTGCAACCCCACATATGGGAATATGCAGTTACCATTTCCAAAGAGTTATCAATTATCGGAATCAGGATTAGCTGTCAATCGATTTTCATTGGTGGATGCATGTAATTTGGGTTAATTCGAGCATAGGCCGCCGGCTCAATTTTCGCCATCAATGGAAAAAACTCCGGCGATTGCGGGTAGTGAATACAAAAATAATTTGGAAGATAATGTGATAACCCTAAATCCCTCATCAAAACACATGGTGAATCGGAAGTTTGGAAACTTCGAGCCTTCGCCATCTTTGAAACACCGTAGCGCAGCATTAGAATGCGGGCTTAGCGGCTAAAAACTTGAACATCGAGTTATAAGGATGCAGTAATTTCTGACCATCATTAGATCCAGCTCACATTAGCCAATTGCCTTCGTATACCCCTTTTGAATCGACGTAGCAAATAACCGATGATCATTGATCCAAGCACTTCATTTTCGTCCGGGATCTGAAACAGGGTTCTTAGCTCCGGTGTCCTTTCAACGGCAGGAGGGACAAGACTGATTGCGGTTGCTCCGAGCCCTAATGCGTGAGCCGCTAAAAATCCGTATGTCAGATCGATGAATAAATCCTCTGAATGATTCTCAGCTGCGCGATTTGCGTGAAACAGGAACAGAACAGGAGCACCCCTAGTAATGATATCTTCCTCGTTATTTTCCATGTCCGGCAATTTGATTTTCATCATCGGTACGATATGGTTCTTTAGTGTGTTGAACACTTCTGGTGTCAATTTGCGTTTCATAAAAAAGCGGGAAATGGGATTGCTTATCCAATTTTGTAAATCTTCATAAAACTTTACCATGAAAGGCAATGCCCTTTCGATGTCTTCTCTTCTGCGTATAATGGTAATCTCTACCTTATGGGGGGGAAATCCCATAGGTGCCAAAGATATGGCTTCAACGATTTTATCAAGGACATCTCTCGGTACAGGTTTTTTTCTGTATATCCGAACTGCCCGCCGGGTGGAGATCAGGTTGAAGAAACTCTCCGAATCAATACCGCTTTTGGGTAAATCAAAAAAGTCTTTTTCATAAGATAGCCCAGGAGCAATCACTGATTGGGTGGGGCAAATCGCCATACAATGCCCACATCGAATACACAGTCCAATCCGATCTTTGTGAAAGTAAATATTCTTGGATTCCTTTTTATCAATGATACGATTGGGGCATATCTCGGCACATAATCCACATCGTTCGCAAGTTTCCTGCTTGATATGATGGTTCATCTCCATGGTGTTATCTCCGGCAGCATAGAATACTGTA
>CAZSON010000525.1:0-1965 GCA_964608375.1 uncultured Desulfobacter sp.
ACAGAGGTTTTAGCTGAATTTTTTAGAGGAAAATTCTGCTAAAATCATCATCCTGCTGCCGCAGGAAATTATGATTGATATAAACCAGCAAAAAAAAATCTCTTTGAATCTCTGTGAATTCTGCGAGCTCAAGCGACTGAAAAGAGCAGGCGAGAGACAGAAAAAATAAAATGATCGACCTTCACAGCCACATATTGCCGGGAATTGATGACGGAGCGGCGGATATGGATGAGAGCCTGACAATGGCGATGATCTATGTCGATGCCGGGGTCAGTTGTGTGGTGGCAACGCCCCATGTGATTCCGGGCACAAAATGGACACCTAAGCCAAAGAAGATCTGCGACCAGGTGGACCACCTCAATAAATGCCTAAAAGCAGAAAATATCCCTTTAACCGTTGCACCTGGAATGGAGGTGGCTCTGGATACGGGGATTTTGACACTTGTCGATCAAAATGGTCTTTTGCCTCTCGGCAATTCGAAATATATGCTGATCGAGGTGCCGTTTCAACGGCTCCCTTTGGGATGGAACCAGATTCTGTTCGCGCTCCAATTAAAAGGGTTTAAGATACTGCTTGCTCATCCTGAGCGGTGTGATCATCTGATAAAAAAACGGGCCTTTTTTGACGATATGATCTATACAGGCGCCTTTCTTCAGGTGGAGTGGGGAAGTTTTTTAGGACACCATGGGCCGGAAGTGAAAAGCCAGGCCGAATACCTTGCACAAAAAGGATATATCCACTGTCTGGCCACCGACAGCCACAACACCAGGTTCCGGCACGCAGGGCATGTGGAGGAAGCGGCCCGGGTGGTAAAGCTTCAGATCGGAAGAGAGAATCTCGATCTGCTTGGCCGCAAAAACCCGGCCCGGGTTCTAAAAGATATCCCGCTTGAGGCAATTGCCGCCTTTGAATCGCCGGCAGGCGCGAAAAGGAAAAAAAGATGGCACTGGTAAAAAACAGTTTGATAGTGATCATCCTTGTATCTCTGTCCGGGTGGCTTTTTATCCACGGATGCAAGGAATATCAAATCAAGACAGCCGAAGATCCCGCCGGTCTCCTCCAAGAAGATGAACTTTCCCGTTTTCCCCGGGTGCCTTATAAACTTGGGCGACGCGCCTATTACAACAATGCCGACGAAACCGCAGAGGTATATTTAATAAAGGCGATTTCAGGGGATATTTTTTTTATCAGCGCCTGGCTTCGGCTGGCGGAAATTAAAGAAACCACAGGCAATGTTAAAAAAGCACGTGAAATCCTGAAATTTACATCCCGATATACCCGAAAAGTGATCCGCTGGAAGTGGCGTCAGACACTTCTGGCCCGGGAACTGGGGATGAATAATCTGTTTTTTTTCAACGCAAATGTCCTCCTGACCCGACCCGGAAAACGTCCGGATACCTTTCAGTTGCTCGATACCCATTTTAATCGGCGCAGCCGGCCGATTTTAAATGTGCTGGCGCCGGAACATATGACAGCTTACCTCAACTGGCTGATCGGGTGGAACCGGGTAGATGATACACGGACGGTCTGGCAGGAAATCACAAAATCCGGTCCCCCTGACCTTGATTTAGCGAACCGGTATATCCACTTCCTTGTAGGCCGTAATGAAATCGAGCCGGCTGCGACGATATGGCGGAAACTAACCGGCATCAAAGGGTTGACCAACCCCGGGTTTGAAAAAGTGTCCACCCAAACAGGTTTTGACTGGCGATACAGTGCAGCGCGGCCGGGTAAATGGCGGATTCGGCGGGTCGGTTTACCGGTTCACAGCGGGAATTTTGCATTGGAGATCACCTTTGAAGGCCGGGAGAACCTCTCCTTTTCTAACCTGTGGCAGATCGTACCGATGACATCCCAATCGCCTTTCAAACTAACCTACGCCTGGAAAACGCAGGATGTGACCACCGACCAGGGCCCGTTTATCGAGATCTACGGATATAACTGCAAGGGGCTTTACAAAAGAGG
>CAZSON010000526.1:0-1950 GCA_964608375.1 uncultured Desulfobacter sp.
GTCTCAAATGAGCAAAGCGAATGGGCGGTGATTAAATATTATCCGATTATTTATACAAACTCCCCCGATCCAGATTGCGATACTGAACGGCCTCGGATATGTGGTCCACTTTGATATCAGCCTCTTTTTCAAGGTCGGCTATGGTGCGGGCAATTTTCAGGATGCGGTTATAGGCCCGGGCCGATAGCCCCAGTTTATCTATGGCAGATTCCAGAAGGTTGCATGAGACATCATCGATACAGCAATGTTTTTTGATATGGCGGTTGCTCATTTGGGCATTGCAATAAATCTTTGTTCTTGAAAATCTGGCAGATTGAATCTCTCTTGCCATCAGCACACGCGTTCTTATAGCTTGCGATGATTCTGTTTTAATTTCTCCCTTCAGATCTCGGAAGGGAACCGCCGGCACCTCGACATGTATATCGATTCGATCCAGCAGTGGCCCCGATATTTTTGATCTATACCGATGAATCTGTGCATAGGTGCATCTGCACTCATGCTTTGGATCGGAAAGATACCCGCAGGGACATGGATTCATGGCAGCGATCAGCATAAAATTTGAGGGATAGGTCAGGGTTGAGGCTGCGCGCGAAATGGTGACATGCTGATCTTCCAAAGGTTGGCGAAGCACCTCCAGAACATGTTTTTTATACTCGGAAAGCTCGTCTAAAAAAAGGACGCCGTTGTGGGCCAGGCTGACCTCGCCCGGTCTCGGAATATGGCCCCCGCCTATTAAACCGGCATCTGAAATGGTGTGATGCGGGGACCTGAAAGTTCTTCTGGTGATCAGCGCCTGGTCGCTTGATAGCATCCCAACCACACTGAATATTTTTGTAATCTCAATGGCTTCATCAAATGTTAATGGCGGAAGTATGGATGGGAGTCGTCGCGCCAGCATGGTCTTGCCGGAGCCCGGTGGACCGATCATAATCAGATTGTGCCCACCGGAAGCGGCAATTTCCAGTGCCCGCTTTACATGCTCTTGACCCATGACCTCTAAAAAGTCCACTTCGGATGTGTCGTCAAATTTAAAAATGGCCGAAATATCTGCTTTTTCCGGCTCTATATGGATAAAACCACGAAAAAAGTCGACGACTTGTGACAAGGTTTTTGCAGGATGGACCGAAATTCCTTCTACAACAGACGCTTCCCGTCTATTTCCATAAGGAACAATTATCCCATGATAACCGGCTTTTTTTGCGGAAAGGGCCATCGGAAGAGAGCCATTTACCGATTTAATTCGGCCATCCAGTGAAAGTTCACCCAGGATGAGGTACTTTGAAGTGATCTCTTGTGATATGATTCCGGTTGCAGCCAGTATTCCCAAAGCGATCGGCAGATCAAACCCGGTCCCTTCCTTTTTAATATTGGCAGGCGCCAAATTTACAGTGATTCTGTCATCGGGGAAGCTATACCCTGAATTGCTAATGGCTGTCTTCACACGCTCCTTGCTCTCTTTTACGGAAGCCTCCGGAAGACCGACCGTGGTAAAAGCAGGCAGTCCCTGGGTGATATCCACCTCGACCTCGATGGTAAACGCATCAATTCCGATAACCGCGCTGCTTAATATCTTCGCTATCAAAGCGTTTCCCCTTTTTATTTCGATTTAAAGCAATCGTTTTATGCCGGACAACCGCCCTTTCATCTCTCCCGATTCAATTTTATAAAGCCTGAGTTGAAAAAACAACCTGTTTTAGACCAGGGTTGTACTATCTGCCATTCTGTGTTAACGAGATATCGATAAAATTATGAAACTATCAATTTTGACACTCTCGTAAAAAGTCATTTGCGAACGGCTTTGAGCATTTTGGGATAAAGCGTTTTGATAGGTGGTACGTTAAGAATTGCAAGCTGTTTGAGGAGGTTACGACGAGTTCTTGAAATTTAGTATCACATATCAAAACGCCCCAAAATGGTCATTTAGAGAGCAATATGGACTTTTTACGAGTT
>CAZSON010000527.1:0-1948 GCA_964608375.1 uncultured Desulfobacter sp.
TGGGCAGTAGTGGTGGGTATTTCGGACTATAAATACGACACACGCACAGATCCTTTAAAGGGGATCCCGGACCTGCGATACGCCAGCCGGGATGCAACAGCATTTTCGGACTTTTTGAAATCCCCGGCCGGAGGCGCCTTTTTACCGGATCATGTCATGCTTCTGACCGACCGCAAGGCGACGGTCAAGCAGATCCGCAAAGGGATCGGCGATTTTCTGGCTCAAAGCCTGGAAGATGATCTGGTGTTTATCTTTTTTGCCGGTCACGGCACCCCTGACCCGGCCAATCCGAGCAATCTGTATTTGTTGACCTATGACACTGAACCGGGCAATTACTATGGCACCGCACTGCCCATGTGGGAAATCGATATCGCCTTAAACCGTGCGATTCACTCCAAACGGGTATTTTTATTCGTGGACGCTTGCCATTCAGCCGGTGTGGGGGGTGCCCGAAGCCCCAATGTGTCTGAAAGTTTCAACAAATATATGGCTAAATTAGCCGCCTCCAAAGAGGGCATCACCAAAATCACCGCCTCCCGGTCCGACGAGTTGTCTCAGGAAAAAGAGTTCCCCGGGGGCGGGCACGGGGTATTCACCTACTACCTCCTTAAGGGTTTGCGTGGGGAAGGCGATGAGAATCGTGATGGTTTTGTGACCATGAAAGAGGGGTTTGATTATTTGTATGACCGCGTGCGCTCCGTGACGCGACACTCGCAAAACCCCTGGGCCTCAGCCTATGTGAGTGACGACATTCCGTTGGGGATCTCCGACAGCCAGGTTCTTGCTGCCATCAGGAACCGCGTTGACGCTCAGTCTGATCATATGACAGCTACCTCGCAATCATATCAGCCCCCGGCACCTAGCTTTGATCTGCCGGCAGATTCAGCCATGGCGGTCAAACTCGTCCGGGCCAAGCTGGCCAAGGGGGAAAGCGATCTTTCCCTGGAAATGGCCAATGCGGTCATCGCGAGAAAAGACACTTCTAAGCCGGCCGCTCTGGCGTTGAAGATCCAAATTCTGCTTGCCGACGGTGATCTCAAAGCAGCAGAAGATACGGAAGATCTTTTGGTCATTCCCTTTCCGGACCATCCGGCTGCAAATCAGGGGGCCAAGCTGATTTATGACCATTACCTGAGTCAGCTTAAAGGATCGAATCCGGAAGAAAAGTTAAAGAGACTTCAATCCTACCTCAACCGGCACCCGTTCGGGCCATGGACAGGTGATGCAAAAATAAAAATCTCCAATCTTAGGTCGAACCTGAAAAACCGTTACCAGAGGACCTTTAACGAACAGTTGATCCTGGCAAAAGGGTTTATGGATCAGCAGCGGTTTGACCGGGCGCGTGATGCGCTCGATCAGGCTGAAATGGCTTTACAAAAGGCAAATGATCGGCTTGAACTTGGCATTGATCCTGGAAATGTCACCGGGCTTCAGGACCGGCTTCGGATCGACTCTGAGAAACACCGGAGTCTGCTGGCATGGACCACGGCGGACAGTCAGGCCAAGGCGGTGTCTTTAAATGACGTTGCAGATTACAGACACCGAGTTGCCATATACGAAGACTTTATATCCAAATGGCCCAACAATCCTCACAATGCTCAGGCAAAGCAGGATGTTGAGGAGCTGATCGCCCGGTTGGTTCGGTTTAAGGATCAGACGTACAACGAGTACTTCGGTGCCGCCAAGAATGCCTTTATTCTAAACGATTACACCCGCGCCTATGATGATCTGGAAAAGGCCAGAAAATACGGTACACCCGCCCAACTCGATCAGCTAGATGCTATCGCCAAACGATACAATTCGCCGCCTGAGGTGCGAATCAAGATGTCAAAAGAGATTGTTGATTGGGAGACGCCGCTGCGGTTTGACTTTACGGCAACCGACCGGGAGGGTGATCCGGTACGGGTGGTGCGCTGGGATTTCGGGGATGGAAGGACTTCCAATGAAG
>CAZSON010000528.1:0-1947 GCA_964608375.1 uncultured Desulfobacter sp.
AAAGAAATGAATCATACAATACAGAAAAGATAAAGGGTTCTTCTAAAACTTTCTTGGAGAAGAGGGCCCAAGGATTCCAGGGGTTAAGGATTGCGCCTATACGGCTTGTACTGAGACAAGGGTTTGTTTTCTAAAGACTTTATTGTTGAAGGATTGAAAACAGGCGATACTTTTTCTGTCTCGCGCACTTTTGATGAGCGGGACGTGATACAGTTTGCAGACATTTCCCGTGACTATAATCCTGTTCATTTTGATGAACGATTTGCGAACAAACAAGGTTGACCGCTGAATTTTGGCAATATTTCAGAGACATTAAGAACACATAACGGTAACTTCTCAAAAAATGCTGGAAAATGACGCAGAAAAGAGATTTTAATTTCGCTTGTTCAGGATAGACAAGCTACTATTGCCCTTTCTACAGCTTCTGAGATCGACTGTTATTATCCCCGGTCAAAATATATATTTTTTCCGGAACATGAAAGCGGAATGCCGATTATGATCTCGGATTTCATCCACGCCAGATTCCGGGCAGGTCCTCCTATGGTATACATCATTCGATTATCCACATGACACTGTGCGGCCACAGTACATGCGGAAGATAATGCAATCCCCAGATCGATGGATTGAAATAAGCAGACCGGTCCGGGGAAATCATCTCCTTCTGTCTTTTCAGCACTTAGAAAGCCTGCGCAGTTGCGGTGTCCGCAACCGCCACAATCTAAAGGTTTATCCGGTTTTTTGGGCTTCAGGTCATTCAGACCGATCAGCAAAACGGCCTGGGAATTGAAAACATTGTCGGCATCGCGCTCAAAGACTTCGCTCATTTTTGTTTTGTTGCCATGATTTTTCATGGCTTCGGATAGTTCTTTAAGATCTTCCCCGTAAACAATCAACGTTTCGATGGCGTCGTTGCCTCTTGCCTTGGGAGCTGTTCGTGCCGCTACGGCCATCGATTTTGCAATCGTCAAAACCCCTTCCAATTCTGCTTTTTTATCTTCAATAATCGGCATGTCAATTTCTCCTATTTCGTGTAAATGGTGTTTCTGCTCGTTAATCTTACTCTCCTCAATTTTGCCACGTTTCACATACTATTGCAAGTTGCCGTTGACTCCGGCCGCTAATTTTAATAAAAATACCGGTAATACGCTTAGTCGAGCGGAATCGAAATATGGTAAACAGGGGTTTCGGTTTAAGAGAATGAAAACAAAATGGAAAATGCTCCTCGCATTTTCGCTACTGATATTACCGATTTCAGGTCATACGGAATTTTACAAATACCAAACAGAAGACGGGCGCATTTATTATGTTGACGACCTTACCGAAATTCCCCTTGAATACCGCGATCGGCTAAAGGTATATAAAGAAAAATACGATCATCTCTCCGAATCCGAAAAGATCCGGATGCTTGAACAGGACAGACAGAAAGCCGAAAAAAAGGCTCTTGAGGAAAAGCGCAAGCGAAGAGCCCTGGAAAGGGAAAAGTTTTTACAAAGCCTGAAAACCAAAGTGGTCATTCAGGACAATCAGATCCTGGTTCCGGTTCTATTTGGGCATAACGATAAAGAAATTATAATCCCCTTGCTGCTGGATACAGGCGCTTCCATTATAGTATTACACAAACAATTCGCAGCAGCATTGAATCTCGATACAGAACAGGCAGGACTATCCCAGATGGCCAGCGGCAAAATGATTCGCTCCGGGCTTGCCAAGGTGGATTATCTCAAACTGGGGCCTTTTAAGATGGAAAACGTCAACGTGGTTGTTCTCGAACATCAGGGCCCTCCGGTCAAATTCAAGGGTCTGCTGGGCATGAATTTTCTCAGGAACGTGAATTATAAAATTGACTATAAAAACCAAATTATTCGCTGGATACCCTGAGGATGTTTGTTTTAACCCTAATTGAGCGAAAGCCGAGGATGCCCCGGATCCAAGGCATCAGGGCCGTAG
>CAZSON010000529.1:0-1942 GCA_964608375.1 uncultured Desulfobacter sp.
CTTCACCTCATGTATTTTGGTGTTCTTTTTTCGAGAAAGGCAGATATGCCTTCTTTTGCGGCATCCATACATGCCATTTCACCGAATCCATTATAACCGAGTTCGAGGGCTTTTGCAAAACTTTTTGAAGCAGCGCTGTCTTTAATCGTTTGTACCGCCTGAAAAACGGCTTCCTTGCTCAAGACAAGCTCCCCGGCCATCGGATTCTGCGGGATCATGATGTCGGGGATTTCAATCTTTCCATCTGGGATACGTTCGATTTTTCCCTGAAGACGATTCACCTCCGCCACAGCTTCCCGTATCAGCGCAGCGTATCCGGCTGTGATTTTTTTAATTATTCCGATTTCCGCTGCCGCTTTCGATGTGATCGATTTTCCCAGGGTAATCATTTCATGAAACACCGTCGAACCATTGGGCCACTTTCGATAGGGGACGACACATCCGCCGATGGCAGGCAAAATACCGAGCGTGATTTCAGGAAACTGCAGCCTCGCATCGGGCGAAGCAACGGCACTGTGACACCGGATAGCGAGTTCCAAACCCCCTCCGAGAGCAAGGCCGTTTATCGCGGCCACCACCGGTTTGTCCATCTGGTCCAGGAACAGCTGTACCCGGGCACAATCTTTTGCATACTGAATCGACGCCCGGCTGTTACCGAGCATTTCGGGGAATTTTCCAATATCCGCTCCGGCGGAAAAGGCTTGATTTCCATACCCGGTGATAACAAAACCGCTGACGGCGGGGTCGGCAGAATGCGCCTGAAGCACTACCAGAATTTCATCCATTATTTCATCATTCAACGCGTTCATCGCTTGGGGCCGCCGGATCGTGATGATTTTAACGCCATCCATTTCGTCGACTAACAGGTGACGTTTAAAATCGACATAGGCCGATAACGGTTTTGTGAGCCCGGGAAAGCCGGGTCTTTCGCTCTCGAATTTTTTCATAATTCTGTTGGCTTCGGCCACACCCAGGTTTTGCATGATATCGAGCGGACCCTGTCGAAATCCCAAAGCGACCTGGCATCCGAAATTAAGGTCCTCCTTTGTTCCGATACCCCTGTCAAGAATGTCAAAACTCTGCGAAAAGAGAATACCGAGCATCCGGTCACGTATTTTTGCGGTGATATCATCAGGGATTTTTACTTCGCTTCCCGGATGGTGTGTGAGCCAACTTTCAACTGAACCCAAGATAGTCGCCGGCCGGTAATGATCTCCCTCCTCCATCTGGAGGCTGTTGGTTTCAATGATAATAGGATTGCCGTTGGCCATGTTTAAAACAAAAAAGGGCCCGGCAAAGACAAACGCCTCGACGACACTGTCAATCTGGCTCGCCGAAGCGTTGTTCAGCAGATAGGCCGCTTCATTGCACCAGTTGTCGAAAATTCGATCCAATACAAAACAGATGGCATTATCCGTTATGATCGGAACCTTACCTGTATGTGCAAAAAACCAAAAGAGAAAATCGACAGTCTCCGGGCTGCTGCCAGCCCAACGAATCACCTCGACCGGAAGACTCCGCCACGCTGGTGCGAAAAAATGGGTAACGGTGGTCCGTTCGGGTTTGATCATCCGGCTAAAAAGCCTGTCCGCGGGAATCGAACTGGTGTTTGAAGTGATGATCGCTTCATCACCGACAATTTTTTCGACCATGTCGAAGATTTTTTGTTTTATCGGGATGTTTTCGGTTGCCGCTTCGATGACCAGATTGCAATACTTTATCTGCTGGTATTGGGTCGTATATACGATATTGCCGCAAACCGTTTTCGCCTTATTTTCATCCATCTTTTTTCTGGCGACCGCTTTTTTTGCATAATTCGAAATTCGCTCCTCTGCTTGTCTGAGCGGTTTTTCGGCGATGTCGAGCAAATAAAGCTTTACGGAGGGGAGGGCGCTTTTTAAATAATATCCGATATCCGGGCCGATGGTGCCGGCCCCGATAA
>CAZSON010000530.1:0-1935 GCA_964608375.1 uncultured Desulfobacter sp.
GCCACATGTGCATCAGGGACGGAAATCTTTGTTCCGGTCAGGACAAAATCATCCGTTTCGGCCCGGGCCGCCATCTGAATATAAGCTGTATCTGCACCACCTTCCGGTTCATTGACCGCCAAGGTTCCCCGTAAATTCCCGTCCGCAATTTCAGGCAAATACGTATTCTTCTGTTCGTCATTTCCTGATTCGATGATCGCTTCGGCGGCAAGCGAAATCGTGGAGAAAAACGGCCCGGGGAAAACTGCCCGTCCCATCTCTTCCAAAACCATGTTCAGATCCATCTGATCCATTCCGATGCCGCCATGGGATTCCGGAATGCGCATGGCCATCCAATCCATCTCCGTCATTTTTTTCCATATATCTTCGGTAAAGCCCCTTTCGTCTTCGACCATCTCCTTTACAAACTCCATCGGGCACTCTTTCTTTAAAAACCTCCGGGCTTCCCTGGCGATATCTATTTGAGTTTTGTTCAGGCTGATATCCATCCACCCCTCCTTTACTTTATACTTGCACGTGATACATCTTTCGGTAGACCAAGCACGCGTTCTGCGATGATATTGCGCTGAATTTCAGAGGTGCCGGCTTCAATGGTGTTTCCTTTGGATCTGAGAAAATCGAATTGCCAGAAACCATCTTGAATCGACCACGGTGAACCGGTCATAATCTGGCTGAAGACGCCTTGCGTGCTGAGGGCGGCCTCGGTCAGTCTCTGATTGGGTTCACTCCACAAAAGCTTTCCGATCGAACCCTCCGGTCCCGGCACCGCCCCTTTGAGCTGTCGGCTGAAGCTTCTCAGTCCGTGATATTTCAAAACCTGCACCTCGATGTAGGCGCTGGCAATCTGCTGTCTGAAAATCGGATCTTCAAGGGCCGGCCGTCCTGAGCGTTTGACCTGTTGAGCCATTGTAATCATTTTTTCAATTTTTTTCTCGTAGGCCGCTCCCATCACCACGTCGCCCAAAACCCGTTCAAACATCAACGTGGTGACGGCGATCTGCCACCCCTGGCCTTCCGCTCCCAACAACATATCGGTCGGAACCTTCACATTGTCGAAAAAAACCTCATTAAAATCTGCTTCCCCGGTAATCTGCGTCATCGGTCGAACATCGATCCCCGGCAGTGACATGTCGACCAAAAGATAACTCAAGCCCTTATGTTTGCTGGATCCGGTATCTGTGCGAACAAGGAGAAGACAGTAGTCGGATAGATGGGCGAAACTCGTCCAAACTTTCTGTCCGTTTACGATATAATGATCGTTTTTACGAACGGCCATCGTAGAGGTGTTGGCCACATCCGAACCGGCATCGGGTTCGCTGAAACCCTGGCACCAAAGGTGGGTGCCATCGTGAATTTTGCTAAGAAACATCTTTTTCTGTGCTTCGGTGCCGCAGGTGTAAATGGTCGGAACCGCCATACCGTGGGTGATGACCCCTGGCCAGCGGAGTTCGAAGCAGGTGGCGGCCAGGGTCTGAAGAACAATTGCTTCCTCAAGAATGGTTTTACCTTGCCCGCCGTACTCCATAGGATAATGCATCCCTGCATATCTCCCCTCATAAAGCCGTTTCTGGAAATCTTTGTAAGCACGTTTTAAATCTTCTTCGGTTTTGTAACTTCGACGGCACGAGGGATCAAAATCATCCGGTATGTTTTTTTCCAGCCACGTGACAAACGCTTTTCGAAAGTCCTCTTGTTCCGGTGTCAAACGAAAATCCATTTTTTAGCTCCCCTCTTTTTCAATTGCTTTTCTTTCTCACTTTAGCATATTAAGGATATAAAATAAATAACTCAAGTTTCGCACCTTATATTTTAAGGAAAGTCGCATCAGGCATAGGGTAAAAAGAAATTTTTCTGGAAAAAATTGATGATAATCGCTTTGACAACGGCACCAAACCTTTAAAGAGTTATCATTTAAGAAGCAACTGATATCACAAA
>CAZSON010000531.1:0-1935 GCA_964608375.1 uncultured Desulfobacter sp.
TCCGTGAAGGGCATGTAATATTCGCCCAATTTGCCAGGTTCAAAATTATCGTTGACATGGGGTTCCCCGTGCCAAAAGGTCAATTGGCTCGTCTTCCCGGAAAGGTAGGCGGAAAATACCCGTTGCAGGTAAGAGAATCGTCCCATGTTCAAATATCAGCCTTAAAGCAAAGAAGTCATCACAGAGAGGAGACCGGGGAACTACCCGTAAGTGCCTTCCAGGATGGGGAGTTTGACTTTTTCTTCAACAAAATCGCGCTTTTTGATCTTATCGAATAACTTCTGACTAACCTCAGGGGATAGAACCTTCTCGCCGCAAGACTTGCATTCTTCGTGGACTACATTTCTTGCAAGATATAGTTTTCCTTCAATCCTGAAGTCGATTTCGCCCTCCTTTTTCACCATCTCGCCGTGGCAAGCTGCACATTTCATGATTTTCTCCTCCTCCGCTTGAAATCCTCCTCCCATTCATCTGGTTCCTGGGTTGGATCGTAAGCTGTAATTACCCAGACGGGATCTAATGAGCATTGTACATGTAATATCTTTCCGTCCTTGGCAACTCCATAAATGAGACAACTGGGACCGTATTTATCGTCTGGATAATGCTCTATAATTTCACCAGACAGTATAGCATTTTTTATTTGTTCTGGCGAGATATCGCGCTCCACGCAACGCTCAAAAGCATGAATCGTGAACCGGTGATCTCCCTCCCTCACCCGCCTCTGTATGCCTTCAATCACCATCGACTTACGACTATATCGGCGATGCGCTCGGCCGCCTTGCCATCCCATAATGGTGGAATTTTTCCTTTCTTGGCTTTTCCATTGAGGATATTGTAAACCTCGCCTTTGAGCCGTTCCATATCCTGGCCAACAAGGATATTTGTCCCTACTTCAACTGTTATAGGTCGTTCTGTATTTTTCCTGACGGTAAGACAAGGAACACCCAGAAAGGTGGTCTCTTCCTGAATACCCCCTGAATCCGTAATCACCACAGTAGCATCCTTCTGAAGGGCCAAGAATTCAAGATAACCTACCGGCTCCATGAGCCGGAGTTTTAAGTTGTCAGTTTTAAGTTTTAAGTCTGAAAGGTGCTGCCGGGTCCGTGGGTGGATAGGGAAGATAACCGGAATGTCCTGGCTTATCTCGTCCAAAGTCTTCATGATCTTGATCAGCATCTCCTGATTATCCACATTCGATGGCCTGTGCAATGTCACCAGCGCATAATTCTCATTTTTTTGTAACATCTGCGTTAATCTGCGCTTGCCCTGTGGAATTCCCTTTTCCCTGGGACTATTCCTCCGGGGTCCATCTGCGGCTAAATCCTGCAATCGGACAAGCGTATCTATCATGACATTTCCGACTAAATGGACTTGCCCATCGCTAATACCCTCGTTTCTTAAATTAACCATACCACTCGGTTCTGATACCAAGAGCATGTCCGAAATGGCATCTGTGAGAATTCGATTGATTTCTTCCGGCATGGTTCTATCAAAACTGCGCAAACCCGCCTCCACGTGTCCCACCTGGATGCCGAGCTTGGAGCAGACTAATGCCGCGGCCACAGTTGAATTCACATCCCCATAAACCAGCACCAGGTCCGGTTTTTTCTTTCCCAGCACCTCTTCCATGCGCATCATAATCTGCGCAGTCTGCACCGCATGGCTCCCGGAACCAACCCCTAAATTGATATCAGGCTTTGGCATACCAAGTTGTTTGAAGAAAACCTCGGACATATTGACATCATAATGTTGCCCGGTATGCACCAACAACTGAGACACACGATTGCTGTTCGCCAATGCCGCCATCACGGGAGCTGCCTTCATGAAGTTGGGACGTGCACCGACTATATGTAGAAATTTTAGCATAAAATTTAGGATTCAATTCCCAGGTTTTAAGTTTTAGGGAGGAATATGCGGTGTCGTGGAGTCACTTTA
>CAZSON010000532.1:0-1934 GCA_964608375.1 uncultured Desulfobacter sp.
GGTTTACCGCCGGAGTTCTGGCGTTGAGCCTGTTTGAAGGGTCGTATGCTTCCGAAATTTACCGGTCAGGCATTGTGGCTGTCAACAAAGGGCAATGGGAAGCCTCATACACACTGGGGCTTAGCATTTACCAGAGCTACCGTTACATCATACTGCCTCAGGCCATTCGGCGCATTCTCCCGCCGTTGACCAGTCAGGCGGTGTCTTTGATCAAGGATTCGTCGCTGGTCAGTGTCATCGCAATTTACGAGATGACCATGTACGCCAATGAAATCGCTTCGGAGACATTTCTGGTGTTTGAAATATTTTTTACCATCGCGGCTATATACCTGGCACTTGCGCTTATTTTATCCCGCATTGTGGCCTACTTTGAAAAGCGATACCGGGTTGTTTCTTAACGTTAGATGCTGGAGATTGTGACATGAGCAGTAAACAGTTGGGCGATTACATTTTGAAGGTTGAAAAGGTCTGTAAAACTTTTCCAAACGGTGTTGTGGCGCTGAAGGATTTTTCCACGAACATACGCCGCAGTGAAGTTATGGTGCTCATCGGTCCATCAGGTTCGGGCAAATCCACATTTTTGCGTTGTTTAAACGGATTGGAGGAGATCGATTCGGGGTCGATTGTTGTGGATGACACCCCATTAGACGCTAATAAGAAAAACCGGCTGGAAATCCGAAAGGAAGTCGGTATGGTGTTCCAGCACTTTAACCTTTTCCCGCACCTGACGGTGTTAAAAAACATTACCCTGGCGCAGATGCATGTCCGCAAACGGTCTAAAAGCGAGGCCGAGGACAATGCCATGGAACTGCTGAAAAAAGTAGATATTTCCGAGAAAGCCGATTCCTATCCCAGCCAACTCAGTGGGGGGCAGCAACAAAGAGTGGCCATTGCCAGGGCATTGGCCATGAAGCCGAAGGTGATGATGTTTGATGAAGCCACCAGCGCATTAGATCCGGAGATGATCGGGGAGGTCCTGGAAGTGATGAAGGACCTGGCGGTTGAGGGTATGACCATGGTCGTTGTGACACATGAAATGGGATTTGCCCGCGAAGTCAGCGATTGGGTTATTTTTATGGAAGACGGCATGAAGGTGGAGGAAGGTACGGCCGATCACTTTTTTACCGATCCGAAAAAAGATCGCACCAAACTTTTCCTCAGTCAGATCCTGTAACAACAGAAGGTTATGATGCTGTTTTCCGAAAAAAAAAGATGGAAAGGGGGTGAAACTAAATAGAAGTTTTTCAAAATTAACATTACGAATCAAAGAAAGGAGAAAAAAACTATGAAAAAAGAAAAAATGAGAAAAAGAAGTATTCCGGCGATGATCACTGCTTTTATAATGATCATGATGTTCTGTTTTGCCGGGTCTGCCTGGGCCGATAAAATCAACAAACAGATTGCCAAATCCAGCACCATCGACAAGGTGATGCGAAAAGGCAAACTGCGCGTTGGGCTATCTTCTTTTGTGCCCTGGGCCATGCAGGACAAAAAGGGAGAATGGGTTGGGTTTGAAATCGATGTCGCCAAAAAACTGGCAAAGGACATGGGCGTTAAGATTGAATTTGTTCCCACCAAATGGGAAGGCCTCATTCCATCGCTTTTGACCGGAAAGTTCGATCTGATTATTGCCGGCATGACCGGAACGCCCCAGAGGGCTCTTAAGATTAACTTTACGATTCCCTACGATTATTCGGGGATGAATGTCGTCATTCACAAGAAATTTGCAAAGGGTGTCTCCAGTTACAGGGATCTGGACAAGGAAGGCAATACGATTCTCGGACGCGTCGGTACCACCGGTGCCGCATTGTCGAAGGCAACTTTTAAAAAAGCCAAGGTCCGGCTGTTTCCGGATGAAGGACCGATGGTTCAGGAGCTATTAAACGGCAAGGCGACAGGCCTTCTGGCTTCGGCTCCCCAGCCGGCCCAACTGG
>CAZSON010000533.1:0-1933 GCA_964608375.1 uncultured Desulfobacter sp.
TATTATGTTAAATCTTGTCGTATGCATAAAACAGGTACCGATCGTATCGGAGCTGCCATGGGATTCAAAGACAGGAACGCTTCGGAGGGAGCTTGCAGAAGGCATGATGAATCCTTCCTGCAAACACGCACTTGAGGCGGCTTTGCAGCTAGCTGATCAGCACAAAGGCAAAATCACGGTCTTTACGATGGGTCCGCCGATGGCAGAGGAGGTGCTCCACGAGGCGGTGGCAATGGGAGCGGACCGGGGTATCCTCCTTACAGACAAACGGATGGCAGGAGCAGATACCCATATAACCTCTCTTATCCTTTCGCGGGCCATTAAAAAGAAATGTCCGGATTTCGATCTAGTGCTTTGCGGAGACCAGACCTCCGACAGTGAAACAGCACAGGTCGGCCCTCAGCTTGCAGAGGAGTTAGGAATTGCAGGTGCTGCAAATGTGGGAAAACTTGATCTGTCGACGAACACCCTCTGTTTGGAAAGGCAGACCGATGACTTCCTTGAAATTCTGGAGATGGATCTTCCGGGGTTGGTGACCATATCGCCCCATTATTACGTACCAAGGTATGTATCGATGCGGGGGTTGCAACAGGCATTTGATCACCCGGGTGTGGATACCTTTGGGGCTGATGATTTGGGGTTTGATCCTGGGCTGGTGGCGCTAAAAGACTCTCCGACAAAAATTATCCGAGTCTATTCTCCTGCCACAGAAAAGGAAAATATTGTATTGAAAGGTGCTCTGAAACGGATAGTTAATGCTCTTTTCGATCGGTTTGGAGACCGAATCGGTGGCGCCATCGGCAAGGATTTAAAAACACATGATCATCCTTAGCATCGCTTTGGCAGGGGCGCCGTGCGCCTCACTGAATTTCAAGTGAGATATGATGAAAGCTTTGAACCATGACATATGGGTGTTTGGAGATTACCGCAACTATTTTCAGAACCGCGTCACACTGCAATTGCTGGCAAGGGCGGGTGAATTGGCTCTAAAAACCGGTGGCTCCATCTGCGCAATCGTTTTCGGGCATGACGTTGCTGAGTATGTCAGCGAATATATTGCCCATGGTGCAGAAAAGGTATACGCTGTTGATCACCCACAGTTGAAACACTACAGTATCGAAGCCTACACCGGTCTTATGGAAAAGCTGGTCAAGGCCCACCGGCCGGAGATCCTGCTGATCGGCGCCACATGTTTTGGGAAGGAGTATGCTCCCAAGGTAGCAAAACGGCTGAAGACGGGATTAACGGCGGATTGTATCGACCTCGATATTAATAAAGACGGTTTAATGATTCAAACATCCCCATCGTTTGGCGGCAATCTCATCGCAGAAATTTTAACACCGAACAGCAGGCCCCAGATTGCAACTGTCAGGGCGGGAACGTTTCAGGAGATTCCCCACAACGCCGATGCAAAAGGTGAAGTCATATCCAGCCCGATGCTTGATGATTTGCCGCCGGAACATATTAGGCTGATTCGCTCCGAGCGGCTCCCTAAAAGAGGACACAAGATTGAAGATACAAGCGTTGTAATTTGCGGCGGGCGCGGTATGGGAAGTAAACAGAAATTTAAAAAAATTTTTGAATTGGCACGTCTTATGGATGGTGAGGTCGGCGCAACCCGCCCCGTGGTTCATGCCGGTTGGTCGGGCCCGGATACGCTGGTAGGACAAGCGGGACGACAGATCAGTCCTAAAATTTTAATCTCTTTCGGAATTAGCGGCGCTATCCAACACACGGCTGCTCTGGGTGACGCAGACTTCATTATTGCGGTCAATAAGAACCCAAACGCCACCATGATGAAGATGGCAGATGTGGCTATTGTGGCAGATGCAAACCAGGCATGTCTGGCCATGATCAAGGCGATTAAGGAAAAAATTCAAATATAAACTCAATAGATACCCGGGTTCAGAAGGTCCCGCACGGATTCCTCCCT
>CAZSON010000534.1:0-1933 GCA_964608375.1 uncultured Desulfobacter sp.
GGTTTACCGCCGGAGTTCTGGCGTTGAGCCTGTTTGAAGGGTCGTATGCTTCCGAGATTTACCGGTCAGGCATTGTGGCCGTTAACAAAGGGCAATGGGAAGGCTCATACACACTGGGACTCAGCATTTACCAGAGCTATCGCTACATCATATTGCCTCAGGCCATTCGCCGCATCCTACCTCCGTTGACCAGTCAGGCAGTATCTCTGATCAAGGATTCGTCGCTGGTCAGTGTTATCGCAATTTACGAGATGACCATGTACGCAAATGAGATCGCCTCGGAGACGTTTCTGGTGTTTGAAATATATTTTACCATCGCGGCGATTTACCTGGCACTGGCGCTTGTTTTATCCCAGATTGTGGCCTACTTTGAAAAGCGATACCGGGTAGTTTCTTAACCTTAAATGGTGGAGATCATGCCATGAGCAGCAAACAATTGGGCGATTACATTCTTAAGGTTGAAAAGATCGGTAAAACCTTTCCCAACGGTGTGGTGGCGCTGAAGGATTTTTCCACGAACATACGCCGCAGTGAAGTTATGGTGCTCATCGGTCCATCAGGTTCCGGGAAATCCACATTTTTGCGTTGTTTGAACGGATTGGAGGAGATCGATTCGGGGTCGATTGTTGTTGATGGCATCCCATTAGACGCTGATAAAAAGAACCGGCTGGAAATCCGAAAAGAAGTCGGTATGGTGTTTCAGCATTTTAATCTTTTCCCGCACCTGACGGTGTTAAAAAATATTACCCTGGCACAGATGCATGTCCGTAAACGGTCTAAAAGTGAGGCCGAGGACAATGCCATGGAACTGCTGAAAAAGGTGGACATTTCGGAAAAAGCCGATTCTTATCCCAGTCAGCTCAGTGGAGGGCAGCAACAAAGAGTGGCCATTGCAAGGGCGTTGGCAATGAAGCCAAAGGTGATGATGTTTGATGAAGCCACCAGCGCATTAGATCCGGAGATGATCGGCGAGGTCCTGGAAGTGATGAAGGATCTGGCGATTGAGGGCATGACCATGGTCGTTGTGACACATGAAATGGGATTTGCCCGCGAAGTCAGCGATTGGGTTATTTTTATGGAAGACGGCATGAAGGTGGAGGAAGGTACGGCCGATCACTTTTTTACCGATCCGAAAAAAGATCGCACCAAACTTTTCCTCAGTCAGATCCTGTAACAACAGAAGGTTATGATGCTGTTTTCCGAAAAAAAAGATGGAAAGGGGGTGAAACTAAATAGAAGTTTTTGAAGATTGACACCACGAATCAAAGAAAGGAGACAAAGACAATGAAAAAAGAGAAAATGAGAAAAAGAAGTATTCCGATGATGACAATAGCCCTAATGGTGATCCTGATATTCTGTTTTGCCGGGTCTGTCTGGGCCGACAAAATCAACAAGCAGATTGCCAAATCCAGCACCATCGACAAGGTGATGCGAAAAGGCAAACTGCGCGTTGGGCTATCTTCTTTTGTGCCCTGGGCAATGCAGGACAAAAAGGGAGAATGGGTCGGATTTGAGATCGATGTCGCCAAAAAACTGGCAAAGGACATGGGCGTTAAGATCGAGTTTGTGCCCACAAAGTGGGAAGGTCTCATTCCATCCCTGCTGACCGGAAAGTTTGATCTGATTATTGCAGGCATGACCGGAACGCCCCAGAGGGCCCTGAAAATTAACTTTACCATTCCCTACGATTATTCGGGGATGAACGTCGTAATTCATAAGAAATTTGCTAAGGGTGTCACCAGTTACAGGGATTTGGATAAGGAAGGCAATACGATTCTCGGGCGAGTCGGCACCACCGGTGCAGCATTGTCGAAGGAAACTTTTAAAAAGGCCAAGGTACGGCTGTTTCCGGATGAGGGACCGATGGTTCAGGAACTCTTAAACGGCAAGGCGACAGGCCTTCTGGCTTCGGCTCCCCAGCCGGCCCAACTGG
>CAZSON010000535.1:0-1932 GCA_964608375.1 uncultured Desulfobacter sp.
ACTGTGCCGTCAAAATCGCATTTTTGGTGCTCGATATTTTTAAAATGCAAAAGATTATCATTGCCTACAATAACGTTATGTTCGCTATAACGTGCTTTGACTCCTTTGCCGGCCATGTTAACATGCTCAGATATCTTGGCTGGGTCCAGTTGCCCGCCATTTAGGGAGAAAGCTGATAAAATGGATGCTGCAATCGGATGATTCGACTGATATTCGGCTGCCGCAGCGAATTCAAGAAGCTGCGCTTTTGAGAAACCATTTTGGTTCACCACATCTTTGACCTCAAATACGCCCCTGGTCAGAGTCCCGGTCTTGTCAAAGACGACGGTATCAGTTGCCGCAAGTGCATCAATATAATTGGAGCCCTTTACCAGTATGCCTCTTTGAGAGGCTCGGCCGATTCCGCCGAAATAGCCTAACGGAATGCTGACAACCAACGCACAGGGGCATGAAATCACCAGCAGTACCAATGCGCGGTAGATCCAGGTTTGAAAAGGGGCTCCGACTATAAGGGGCGGAATAAAGGCGATACCCGATGCAATCAGTACCACAGCCGGGGTATAATAGCGCGCAAAGGTTGTAATGAATTTTTCGGTTCTGGCCTTTCTTGCGGTCGCATTTTCGACAAGATCCATGACCTTTGAAATTGAAGACTCATTGAAAGGTCTGGAGACAAGGATCGTCAAAGCGCCGGTTTTGTTAATCTGACCGGCCATTACGTTATCTCCCGGACGTGCCGTTATCGGAACGGATTCTCCGGTAAGAGCCGATGAGTCCAGTTGAGAGTTTCCGGACAGTATTTTACCGTCAAGCGGGACTTTTTCACCCGGTTTAACCAATATTTCTTCGCCTACTGCCACCGATTCGGGCATTGCTTCATAATACCCTTCGGAGGTTTTTACCATGGCCTTATCCGGTTTCGAAGCCAATAACGATCGTATCGACCGGCGCGAGCGCGATACGGCCAACTCCTGGAGCAATTCGCCGATCTTAAAGAAAATCATGACCCCGATGGCTTCCGAATAGGCATGAATGGCTATTGCCCCTCCGGTGGCAATGATCATTAGTACATTTTCATCGAAAAAATCCCCTTTCCGAATCGTTCTCAGAGCGCCCAATAGTACATTCCACCCTGCAAGAAGATAGGCTGCAAAAACAAGGGCTATTTCCAGCCTGGCAAAGGGTATTTGATGAAACCGGTCCTCAAAAAAAAGCTGCAGGATAAAAAGAATTGAGGCGGCAATCAGAAAGATTATATTTTTTTTGATGCCACCGGTTTCATCACTCTCTGCCTGTTCATCCGCTGTCGTTTTTTCAGATTGCAGCACCAACTTAACTTCAGGTTCGATTTTGCGGACCTCTTCCACTATTCGGCTGGTATCTTTTGCGCTGACATGAAGCGTTAAATTGGCAAAATCGAGCACGGCATCATCAACGCCGTCGACATTTTTCAGTCCATTTTCAATCTTTGCCGCACACGATGGACAGTCAAGGTTTTTTATGCTGAATTTTTCCGTTAATATCGGCGCCATAGTTAAATTTAATTTAATTAGATTAAGGCTCTCGGACGTGCTCCATGCCCAGGTTGAGCAACTGTCGAATGTGGTCGTCATTCAATGAATAATAAATGACTTTTCCATCCCTCCTGGCTTTGACAACCCGTGACTGTTTTAAATTCTTTAACTGATGAGAAACCGCCGGTTGTTTCATCTTTAAAAGTGCGCAAAGGTCACAAACACACATTTCAGATTCGCTCAGCGCCCAGAGAATGCCTAATCTTGTGCTATCACCAACCAGTTTAAATAGGTCGGCCAGTTCATATAAAGCAACAGAATCAGGCATATTCTGGTTTACTGAACGTATGGTTTCTCTATGTATTCCTTCTGTTATGCATGTTTCAAGTGCAGAGTTCATGCTACGGTATCCTTTCAC
>CAZSON010000536.1:0-1917 GCA_964608375.1 uncultured Desulfobacter sp.
TTAAACGGCAAGGCGACAGGCCTTCTGGCTTCGGCTCCCCAGCCGGCCCAACTGGCGGCTAAGTACCCTGACACCCTGGTTTTGCTGGAAGAGAACCTCGTGCAGCAACCGATTTGCATGGGCGTACCCAAGGGCGACCCGGATACGCTGGCCTATCTGAACAACTGGATTACCGTTGTGCGTAACAACGGCTTTATTCAAAAAAAAGTTAACTATTGGTGGAAGAGTCTGAAATGGGAGTCATTGCTTAAGTAAAAGAGATTCCCGAACAGAGACAGACCGCAATAGCGCCGGTGAGGTAACCCGGTTCTATTGCGGTTTTACGCCGAATCTGCAGGACACTGCATGCACAAAAAAAATATCCGGCTGAAAAAATCGGATTTCATTTTCTGCGCCATATTTTTGATAGTGGCCGCGCTGACCTATTACCGCGTGGAAATCGGCCTCAACTACACTTGGAACTGGGAAAAAATCCCGCAGTTCCTTTTCCGCTTTGACGAGGAAAGCGGAAAATGGGTGTCCAATGTGTTGATGTGGGGGCTGTACAATACAATCCGCCTCAGTATATTTGGAACCATACTTGCGATCATACTGGGCACGATCATGGGGATCTGCCGTTCTTCTACCGTGGTTTTCCTTCGACTGGTCAGTGGCACCTATGTCGAGACCATGCGCAACCTGCCGCCGCTGGTGATTATTTTTATTGTCTATTTCTTCATCGGCAATAATATCCTGCCATACAGTGGCTTGGGTGCTGCCCTCGAAGGTCGCGACGATCTGCTGGTAAAGATCATAGCGTTTTGTCTTGCCTCACCGGAACAACTCACCACCTTTCTGTCCGCGCTGTTTACCCTGGCTATTTTTGAAGGCGCATATATCACCGAAATTGTAAGGGCCGGTATTCAGTCCATTAACAAAGGACAATGGGAAGCGGCCCACTCTTTGGGCATGACAAAATACCAGCAGATGAGATATATCATACTCCCCCAGGCGTTCCAGCGAATTTTACCCCCTCTTGCAGGCCAGTTTGTTTCTCTTATCAAGGACTCATCCATCGTTTCCGTTATTTCCATTCCCGAATTATCGTTCAGGGCCAATGAATTGATGACAGGCACCCTGCTCACTATGGAGATCTGGATTGTGGTTACGATCATGTATCTATTGCTGACCTTACCCTGTTCGGTCGCCATCCAAAAACTGGAAGAGCGCGTTGCACGCGGTTTGCGGTAGGCCGGTGCAGCATCTTTTTATCAAAAGTTTCTGTTGTTCTTGAGGCAGGAGAGAGAGCACCGCCAAATAGACGGCGGGGAGATAAAGAAAAAAAGATTCTTTGGGACATCAGTCATATGGGAATCCCCATATGACTGATGTAGACAGGGTTGCCGGAGAAAATTGGAAGGATGGCCGTGCTAGTTAATGACGATTTTATCTTTATTGGCCTCAACGGTTTTAGGGCCGACCCCTGAGACATTTAAAATGTCTTCCACCTTTTCAAAAGGACCGTTCTTTACCCTATAATCAATGATTTTTTGGGCATTCTTCTCGCCGATATACTTTAATGTGGATAACTGCTCAACGGTTGCTGTGTTGATGTTAACTTTGACATCTTGTTTCGCCACTTTTGCATTTTGTTCCGCCAAAGCGCTGACGGAAAATACAAATGCAAGAATCATAATCAATCCGACGAAATGCAATTTTTTCAAATTTTTCATGTGAACCTCCTTTAAGTGAAAATTTTTTTTGAAAAAAAAAGCCCTGGGCAAACTATCCCAAGGCTTTTATTCTCAAAACCTTCGGCAACCCGGCTGTCTTAGCCTTATCAGGCGTTAGACCCGTGGTTTTGCGTCTCCGGCTTTCACCGGATTTGCCCTTGTCGAGTGATAAATTTATTATGTGCTATAAACTATAACAATTCAT
>CAZSON010000537.1:0-1915 GCA_964608375.1 uncultured Desulfobacter sp.
GCCAACCGGCTGAAAAGCGAGTTTTTATCCAACATGAGCCATGAGCTTCGAACCCCCCTTAACTCGGTCATGGCGCTTTCACGGGTCCTGATGACGCAATCGAAGGATAAACTCTCCGAAGAGGAGGTAAATTATCTTGAAATCATCGAACGAAACGGACAAACTCTTCTTTCTCTGATCAACGACATCCTCGACCTGGCTAAAATCGAAGCCGGCAATATGGAAATAAGGCCGAGATTATTCCCGGTATCCGCCACCATCGATACAATCCTGGAACGGGTCGAACCGATAGCGACAGAAAAAGGGCTCGAAATCAAAGCAGAAATCCCGGCGTCGCTTCCTCAGATCGAAAGCGATGAAATGCGGGTCCATCAAATTCTCCAAAATCTGATCGGCAATGCGGTCAAATTCACGGAGAGCGGCCGTGTGACCGTTTCGGCGAAAAGTGACTCCGAAAATGTCCATATTAAGGTGACAGATACCGGGATCGGGATATCGGAAAAAGAGCTGCCCCATATTTTTAAGGAATTCAGGCAGGTCGACGGCACCTCAGCCCGATCGTATGAAGGGACCGGCCTCGGCCTCTCCATTGCCTACAAAGCGGCCAGGATGCTGGGCGGCGATCTTTCAGTAAAGAGCGTTTTGGGAAAGGGCTCCACCTTCAGCTTGCGCCTGCCGGTCAAGTGGCAGGGGGTCGTTTCTGTTTCTGAACCGATCGCCCTGATGACAGAGGAAAGAATCACGCCCGCCCAAAAGACCGTTTTGGTAGTGGACGACCAGCCGGATGCTGTTGCCATGATTGCCGATTATCTTTCCCGGGAGGGATATCACGTTATCACCGCGTCCTCGGGCGAAGAGGCCCTCGAGCTGGCTGAAACCCGCCGGCCTTTTGCCATCGCCCTCGATGTGATCATGCCGGAGATGGACGGGTGGGAAACACTTCAGACGTTAAAGAAAAATCCTGATACCCGCGAGATCCCGGTCATTATTGTTTCGGTTACAGATGAAAAAGAGACCGCGTTCGCCCTGGGCGCCATCGGCTATGTCGCCAAGCCGGTAACCCAGGCGGCGCTGACGGCGGAGATAAACAAAGTTGGGCGTTCGACAACCGGCAAGCGGATTCTTCTGGTAGAAGACAATGAAGTGGCCGTTATTCAGGTCAGAAAAATTCTGGAAAATGAAGGATATCGGGTGGACGCAGTGCAAAACGGCAAACAGGCCCTTGAGTATTTGGCGGAAACGATACCGGACGGCATTGTTTTGGATCTGATGATGCCGGGGATGGACGGCTTTGAAACACTAGATAAAATCAGAAGCCGTGAAGCCACCGCCCGGATCCCGGTTTTGGTGCTGACGGCCAAGGATTTGACGGGAAAAGAGCTCAAAAAGCTCAGCGCCAACCATATCCAACAGTTGATTCAAAAAGGAGCGGTGGACCGGAAAGAGCTGCTGCAACGGATCCAGTCGATGCTTAGCTTCTCACCCGATGCGAGGGTCGAAACCGAAAAACCGAAACCGTCAAAGAAGAGACGGGTGGGGAAAAACCCGAAAATTCTGGTGATTGAAGACAACCCGGATAACATGGTCACCATCAAGGCCGTGTTGCAAACAGAATACACCTTGCGGACGGCTACCGATGGAAAAGAAGGGCTGAATTTGGCGCAAAGCGAGCAGGTAGATCTGGTGCTACTCGATATGTCTTTGCCCGTAATGGATGGATATCAGGTGGTAAGAGAAATCAAACAGGATCTGAAAACACGTCACATACCGGTTATTGCGCTGACCGCGCAGGCGATGAAGGGCGACCGGGAAAAGATGATTGCCGCCGGGTGTGATGATTATCTGTCCAAACCGATTGCGCCGGAAGCGGTATTGAAAAAGATAAAAAAGTGGCTGGAGAAATAGTTGTAACTTG
>CAZSON010000538.1:0-1901 GCA_964608375.1 uncultured Desulfobacter sp.
CAATTCCCTGCATTTCTTTGCCGCTCCGGGTGAATCGTAGGCATATCCATCTGCACCGATTTGGGTCGCAAATGCTTCTGTGATCGGCGCACCGCCCACAATAACCTTAACGGAATCCTTCAGCCCTCCTTCTATCAGGGCATTTATGGTTCCTTGCATCTCGACCATCGTTGTGGTCAACAGAGCACTCATGGCAAGGATGTCTGCTTTTTTTTCTTTAACCGTCTCGAGAAATTTCTCAGTGCTCACGGAAATACCCAGATCTTCAACGGAAAATCCCTGTCCCTCAAGCATCATGGCAACGAGGTTTTTGCCGATGTCGTGAAGATCCCCTTTTACGGTCCCGATGACCACCGTACCCAGCGTTTGTTCGCCCTTTTCCATAAGCTCATTTTTAAAATGAAGAAGAGTTGCGGACATACTTCTCGCTGCGATCATCATCTCCGGAATATATATTTCTCCGGCTTGATATTTTTCACCGATTACGGCCATGGCCGGAATCAATCCTTTGTTTACAATATCCGTAAGCTTAACGCCGGTTTCAAGCGCCTCCTGGACCATTTCAACAACCGCAGAAGTGTCATTTCCCAGCAGCGCTGATACATATTCAACTCCAAGTGCGCCTGCAAATGTTGATGATATTTTCTGTTCGGACTTTTCCCGGGATTTCCAGACCTTGCCCCTGACCCCCCCCTTTTCAAGCTGGATGGGATATCGACCAAATTCAAAAGTGGCATCGATCATCGCCTTCATGTTCTCAAGCGGTACATAGTCGGTAACGGAATTGGAAGAAGCAATCATAAAACCGCCGCCCGGACCGATTGTCCGAATGCGTTCATAGACCTCGGCGCGGACATCTTCCGGCGTCCCCAAAGTCAAGGTCGAATCCAAATTGAGATTCCCGATCAAGCAGAGCCGGTCTCCCCATTTTTTCTTTACCGTTTCGATATCCATCGAGTTGGGCTGGATCGGATGGAAGCCATGGAATCGGCAATCGATGAGATCGTCCATGACATCCGAACAGTCGCCGTCACTGTGAAAAACAAAACCGATACCCTTATTCCGGCAGACATCTCCTATTTTTTTATACCATGGAAACACATACTTCCTTAAAAATTTGGGATGTATTAAAAGGCCGGTATTGTGAGCGATGTCATCCGGGTTAAGGACCGCTCCAATGCATGAATGTTCAATGACCCTGAGAAATGTTTCATATTGTATCTTCCCGATCTTTTCAAAGATAGCGCCGACGAGCGATTCGTCATTTTCTAGGGCATTAAAAAAGGTCTCGGCACCCATAAACATCCATGCCGTGGTGTAGATCTTACCCAGAAGAAGAATCGCCTTCATCCCTGGGGGAAGCAGGTAGTCTAAGGCATTCCATTTAGACAGATCAAAGTCATCCACCGATGGCCATTTATATGCATCAAACGTCTCCCAGTCCGTAATGACACCATCATGTTCACGTGCCCATTCCCGCGCGACATCATCGCCATATGCGGTTTTAACCGAATCCCCTTTGATGGTCATTCCCTCCGGCGCCCGGACAGGTTCGAGGATACCGGACGAGGAGGTGATATAATCAAATCCTGCCGCGAGCCAGAATTCGATCTGATCCTCCAACGTTACGATTTTTTTTCCCAGATAACTTTCCTTTGGCAATGTATCCACATGCCAATCCCCCAGTGGCACACGGTCGGGCTCTTCGCAGTTTAATGCAATCATGTATCGCTCAAAATTCGGATTGGGTTTAAATTTCATCTAAAATCCTCCATCTGAAATATGTAAAACAATCTCGGGAATTAGAATTTTCTGCCACCGTACTCTGCCAGAACATTCCCCTTGTTCCAGAGAGGTTGGAATTAATGTTGACAGTCTAGTAAAAAGTCATTTGTGAACGA
>CAZSON010000539.1:0-1895 GCA_964608375.1 uncultured Desulfobacter sp.
AAAATCTCTCTCATATTCAATGCAGGGTGATCTGTTTTGCATCTTTCCAGGAATTTTCAGGATTTCCTGAATAATAAAATAATGGGCTACCGTTAAATCAAGCTCTTTAATTTCATCCGGAAAATCCCACTTCATCGTCGGAAAGGCCTCCGGCCTGAGCTGAACGATATATGCATTTTCTTTAAAAATGACGCCGAAGTTCCATTTTCTGTCGATAATGGCATCTTTGATCTCGCTTGCATCAGATACCGCTTTTATTCGAAAATATTTTTTAAATTTTTTTACTGTTGCAGCCTCATCAAAATTAGCCAGCTTGTTAATCAATCGATGTGTGGGATGAATTCTGAGGTCATCTGCTTCGGTATTGGTCAACCAAATAAGATGATAATTATAGCCTTCTTGCCCTGTGTGAGCCGGATTATTGATTATATTTCGCTGCATATAAGCCAGAGAGCCGGCATATCGATGATGACCGTCCGCCAGAATGACCTGCTTGTCTTTAAGCGTTGCAGCAAACCTGGCAATTATCGACTCATCGTTAATGACTCCCAAAACATTGCTAATACCCTGAGAATCCACGGCTTCGCAGATAGGATGGCGGATGAATTCATCCATGTCGGGTTCCAAAGAAAAAAGCGCATCGGTATATAAACCGTGAGTTGGAGTAGCATTGAGCCGGGTTTCAGCAATCAGGTCGTGCTGGGCGTTGACAAGCTCCGGCGTGATGTTTTCGTGTCTCAGGATAACATTTTCTTTCCAGTCATAGACCCTGATTTTACAGATAAATCCTTTGCGGCAATATTTTTGTGGATCAGGCGGCAGTGTATAATGTTGATAATATACATAAATGCCGGGTCTATCATCTTTTACAATATATTTTTTCTGTCGCCATCTTTTTAAAGCACTTGCTGCTTTTTTGGCCGGCTTGTCTCCCCTGGGGGCAGAAATATGGATGCTGTTCAGCGGATTACGATAAAGCTCCTCTCGCTCATTTTCGGCTGTCACATCAAACAGCGGAGAGGTCAACCCTCCGATATTTTCTAGTAGCGCTCTGTTATATCGCCAAGCCCGAAACGGTCTGATTTCAGCCATGATCCTGAAAAAATATCTAAGCTTTTGAATGTAAAGCAGTGGTGAATTTCTATCTACATTAACATATTAGTCCTGTCATTAAATTGCTCTATAAGCCTGTCAACATCCTCAACTTGGCACTGTATTTTATTCCAGTAATCAGGGTAGTCATACCACTGGGCGTTTAGTTCTTCCAAATCCTTCCCCTGCTGTTCAATCCAGGTAAAATATTTCAGGTTGTGAATCTGCTTTTTGTCATAATAACCTAATTCACGGATGTTGGCCGTCGATTCTCCCATGAGATGGCGGTTGTAATCCGCTGACGCCTGAAGATCCGAATACGGCCCGAACATCTTTTCCATTTCTTTCAGCCGGGTTTTGTAAAGGTCCATGGAATCGGTCCATACGGTGATTACGATATCCCGATCCGTCAGTTCATAATATTTGGCAAACTTGATGGTACAGAGCAAATTTCCGATGCTGGATATACCCAGAAGATGGAGCTTCTCGACGACCTCCTCAGTCACACCCCGCTTGATCAGAAACTCCCGACCGACCGGCTCGTTAAACAGTCGGACCAGGTTCATGCATGAATTATCATCCGCAGCGATGACCATGTCCGTATTTCTGACGTTATGAATCCAGGGAATGTGCTTATCACCTATGCCTTCGATGCGATGTCCACCAAAACCGCACAAAAGGAGCGTAGGACATTGAAGGGCTTCACCAGCGACTATCTTGCTCTGTGGAAAGGTTTTTTTCAAATAATCCCCGGCGCCAAGGGTTCCGGCCGAACCGGTTTGAGAGATAAAACCGGCATATTT
>CAZSON010000540.1:0-1891 GCA_964608375.1 uncultured Desulfobacter sp.
TAGATGCCTAGAAACCAATAGATATAAGTCTAAAGATGCGAATATCGCTTATACTGAAGAAAAACTTCCCTAGCATGGGATCATTCACAAGGAAAGCCTTTATCCATGAGCTCTAAAAGTTTTTTCAGACTTATTTTGTCATTTATAAATGCAACTGAAGGGTTAGGGAAGAATCTGGTTTTTCAAAGGACCAAAAACAGGAGATAGAAAAAGGTGAAACTCGAACAACAAATGGTTCCGATCTGTTTTACGCTAAACGGAAAACAAGTTAAGGTGGAAGTAGCGGCCGGCGAATCCGCTCTGCATACTATCCGGGAACGGTTGTACCTCAAAGGAACAAAAGAAGGATGCGCTGTAGGAGAGTGTGGCGCCTGTACAATCGTGGTTGACAAAAAAGCGGTGAATTCGTGTCTGATGATAGCCGCCCAGCTTGACGGCCGGGACGTCATGACCGTTGAGGGTCTGGCAAAATCTGAAGGTCTGAATTCCCTTCAGGAGGCCTTCCTGCAGCACCATGCAGTACAGTGCGGATTCTGTACGCCGGGTGTTTTGATGAGTGCCCATGCCCTTTTAAACGAAAACCCCAATCCGAGCCGCGAAGAGATTATCAAAGAAATTTCGGGAAATCTTTGCCGCTGTACCGGCTATCAGCATATCGTTTCTGCTATCGAAGACGCGGCAAATCGGCTTTTCGAGGAGGAAGAATAATGGGGGCGGATCTTTTTTATCTTAAACCGAAAAAACTGGATGATGCGCTTGAGTTTCTGGGGGATCACGGCAAAGAGACCGCGATTGTTGCAGGGGGCACCGATGTCATGGTCAATTTGCGATCCGGGGAACTGAAACCAAAATACCTCTTGGATGTCAGCCGTCTGTCTGAACTGAAAGGAATTGAGATCAAAGACGGGGGACTTAGGGTAGGGGCCGGTGTCACCATTTCCGATATTCATACTTCTGCGGTCCTCACCCGGTTTGCCCCTACTCTGCAAAAAGCGTCTTACAGGTTTGCGAGCAGACAGATAAGAAACGTGGCGACTATTGGGGGAAATGTGGCCCACTGTTCACCATGTGGCGATATGGTGCCGCCGCTGATCATACATGAAGCAAAGGTGGTTCTTAAAAATTCAGATCGAGAACGAACCATACCGATCCGTGATGTTGCCGCGGGAGCCTATCGGAGTTCCATTGATCCGGAGGAAGTGGTTGTCTGTTTTATCCTTAAAGCGAAAGAGAATCTGTTTTCAGATTTTCAAAAAATCGGGAGGCGGAAAGAGCTGGCTATCTCCAGGGCAAGCATGGCTGTCATGGCCGAAAAGGATGCCGAAGGCAGGATCACGTTCATTCGTTTGGCTCTGGGATCATGCACCCCAAAGCCCCAAAGATCGACAGATGTTGAAAATTTTATTATCGGAAAAGTGCCGAGTGAGGCATTATTATGGGAGGCAGGGCAGATGGTTGTGAACAAGATGATTGAAATATCCGGCATAAGATCCTCAACGGAGTACAAAGAAAGGGCGGTGCAAGGACTTTTTATGCGGATGCTTTTTCCATTGGTGAAACATGAATAGCGAATACAAGATTATTGGAAAAAATTTTTCCAGGATCGGTGCGGCCGAAAGGCTTAAAGGAGATCCGCTGTTTGCTGCCGATCTGGATGTGGGGCAACCCATTTATCTGCAGGCGTTGAGAAGCACCAAAGCGCATGCGAAAATTCTGGGGATTGACACTGAAAAGGCGTGTCAGCTTGAGGGCGTGGTCGGGGTTTTTACCGCAAAAGATGTCCCTGGGAAAAATTTGATAGGGACCATAAACAAGGATCATCCTCTCCTTGCTACAGACAAGGTCCGTTTTATCGGAGATGCCATTGCCCTTATTGCAGCGGAAACCGAAA
>CAZSON010000541.1:0-1889 GCA_964608375.1 uncultured Desulfobacter sp.
GTGGTCGAAGGATTTGTCCGCGCCCGACAAGATCTGTTGGGAACTGATATGGCAGATCAGGTATTACCGGTATTGATTCACGGTGATGCGGCCTTTGCCGGACAGGGGATTGTGGCGGAAACGCTCAACATGTCTCAGTTGGATGGTTACAGTTGCGGCGGAACAATTCATATCGTGATAAATAATCAGATCGGGTATACCACTCTCCCCGAAGAAACACGTTCCACAAGGTATTCGACCGATGTCGCTAAAATGTTGATGGTACCGATTTTTCATGTGCACGGCGAGGATCCGGAAGCCGTTTCCCATGTCATTCGAATTGCTGCGGATTACCGGAGGGCTTTTAAAAAAGATGTGGTTATCGATGTGGTCTGTTATCGCCGATACGGTCATAATGAAGGTGATGAACCCTATTACACACAGCCCCTGATGTATGATCGCATTCGGAAACGACCCTCATTGCACAGGATCTATGCTGAAAAACTACTTATTAGAGAGGAGGTAACCAGGGGAAAAGTTGAAGCATGGGAAAAGTCGATTAATCGACGATTGGTAGATGCATTTGAAGCGGTTCACGGGAGTGATTGTCCCTTTCCCCAAACCCGGGTTTACGAAGCCGGCTCAGATTTTAATGGAAGATATTCTGACTATCCCTCAAAAACAGGTGTGAAGAAGATAACCCTTTTTGCTCTTGCCAACCAGCTCAGTGAAGTTCCGAACGGATTTTCCTTACATCCAAAACTAAAAGGGCTTTTAAAAAGACGACGGGAAGCTGTTGAACAAGAGAAAGGGATCGACTGGGCCAATGCAGAAAATCTTGCTTTTGCTTCGCTCCTGAAAGAGAATTTCCCCATACGTTTGAGCGGCCAGGACAGTGCCCGGGGTACCTTCAGCCAGCGCCACAGTGTTCTGGTTGACACAAAAAACGGGGATCACTTCGTCCCATTGAATTCACTGGGTGACGCGAGCGCCTCTTTCTTTGTCTATAACAGCCTTCTTGCTGAAGCCGGCGTTGTCGGCTTCGAATACGGTTACTCATTGGCACAGCCACATGGACTGACCATGTGGGAAGCGCAGTTTGGCGATTTTGTCAATAACGCCCAGGCGATCGTCGATCTCTTTATCACCAGCGGGGAAAGCAAATGGCAAAATTTGAGTGGTCTGGTCATGCTTCTTCCCCATGGCTGGGAAGGTCTCGGATCTGAGCACTCAAGCGCCCGTTTGGAAAGGTTTTTACAGCTCTGTGCGGACGACAACATACAGATCTGCAATACCACTACACCTGCTCAGTATTTTCATCTGCTGAGACGTCAGGCGAAGGCCGCCCTCAGAAAACCTCTGATTATAATGACACCCAAAAGCCTCCTCCGGCATCCGCTGGCCGTGTCAAATCTTACTGAAATGACTTCGGGGAGGTTCGAGGAGGTTATTGATGATTCGATCAGCATCAAAACTCCGCAATCTATTCTTTTCTGCAGCGGCAAGATTTACTACGAGCTTTTTAAAAAGCGAAGTGAACTGAACCGATCAGATATTGCCATCATACGGTTGGAACAGTTTTACCCTTTTCCCGCAGCGACTTTGAAGAGAATATGGGCAAAATACAAAGCGCCCGAACGGCTGTGCTGGGTTCAGGAAGAACCTGAGAATATGGGAGGTTGGCATTTTGTCAAGCCGCGTCTTGAAGAAATAACCGGTGGCTCGATCGGGTTTGTTGGCAGAGCGGCCGCCTCCGCTCCGGCCACCGCATTTCCCAATGTATATAGACTGGAGCAGGCTGCTATTCTTGATGAAGCGGTCGGATCACTTAGCGAAAATTAGTATAAATCTACGCCGGTTTAACTATCAGATCAGCTTTATGGAGCAAACATGAAGGTCGAAATAAAAAT
>CAZSON010000542.1:0-1886 GCA_964608375.1 uncultured Desulfobacter sp.
TTTATGAATTGCGGTTCACAACGGCTGCTTCATAGTTTTTCCAAAAAATTTTATTCACCCCACACCAGATGCGGTACTGTGCCTCATGTGGGGTGCGAAACTTGAGTAAATAACTAAACCCCTTTTTAATTCAGGCTGATTTTCGGTTACTGAAGCGCTAAAAGGTGGGTTCTTAAGTTCTCTCCTTTGTTTACTATGCCGAGTTTTTTTCTGACATTGTTTCGGTGGGTATCAATCGTACTCGGTGATACATCCATCATATATGCGATCTCTTTTGTCCTGCTTCCTTCCCTTATCAGAGTTGCAACCTGAATTTCGGTCGGGGTCAGGCTCAAGTACCGTGTGGACAGTGTATTCACAAACGGCGATACCACATCTTTCAGGGCTGACTCTATAACAAGGAGATTGGATTTGACCTTTTCGTTTAGCTTGGTTTTTTTCACCTTTACCAGGTGGGGCATAACTCTTGTCTTTACGTTATCCAGCACCCGATTTTCCATTAATTTTCTATCCTCCTCCCTCTTTTGTACCAGGACCCTCAGCGCGGCATTGACCTCCTTTAAGTGCTCGGTCCTGCTCGCTAGCGCCATCTCGACTCTTTTACGGCTTTCTACCTCACTTAGCAATTCCTGATTGGCAGTTTCGAGGTGCTTCTGGATTTGCAAGTACCTGTTGATATCCGATGATACGCCGCAAATCAGATCGCGGTTGTTCAACCGAAAGCCGCCGACCGATGCCTCGATAGGGATAACGGTTCCATCCTTTTTCTTTTGGTAGCGAAGCGGGACGTGTGTAACCTCCCCGGCAACGACCCGTGGGATGGTCTTCTTTGATTTTTCGGGCTCGGCCGTAATATCCCAATACGTCAGATTTAAAAACTCTTCCCTGCTGTAACCATACAGGTCGAAGGCGGCATCATTGCCGTCTAATATTTCTTTGGTCTCTGCGTCGTAAATAATGATACCGGCCGATACAGTGTTGAACAGCTGCTGATACTTCTCTTCACTTTCCTTCAGCGCTCGGCGTATCCTCTTTTCGGTTTCATCTTTTTCCTTCCCGATCTTTTCCTCAAGTTCCTTTTTGTCGGTGATATCAAATACAATTCCGTCGATCCATTTAAACTTACCCTCCCCGGAGAATATCGATCTCTTGCGGTCCTCAACCCAATGAATATCGCCTTCCTTATCTATTATGCGATAGGTTTGGACCATATCTTTTTTCTTCTTTGATAATTCAATCTCTTCCCCGATGATTCTTTCCTTATCATCCGGATGGATTATATCTATCCATCCGGCTTCTTTTGAAATCAATTCATCCTCAGTGTAACCACAAATTCTTTCACAACCACTGATAATGTCGGCTGACCAGCCAGGGTTTGCCTGATAAATCATCCCCGGAATATTCTTGATCAATGCCTTATGTTTTTGTTCGCTCTCTTTAAATGCTTTTGTTCGTTCATCAACCATTTTCTCAAGATTGCCGAAGTGCTTGTTTAAGGCTTCTTCCGCCGCTACCTGTTTGGTAATGTCACGCACCACACTGACCCAGCCGAAACGATCCCCTTTTCCATCGTTCAGGGGCATCACACTGTGTTCTGTGGGAAAAACCGTCCCATCTTTTTTTCTCATCTTAAAGTGATTTAAATGCAAAATACCGTCGCGTTCGGTGGCTGGATAGAGACGTTTTCTGAACGTTTTGAGGGATTGATCATTAACGTGTAAACCACCAACCGCCATACCGATGATTTCATCACGACTGTAACCGAACATCTTTGAAGCCATCTTATTGCAATCATCGATCTTAACCGGATTTGCACTTATAATGAAAATGGCATCCATTAAGCTGTCAATCGTTTTTTGAAGAATCTCTTTGGATTCCTTTAACTC
>CAZSON010000543.1:0-1870 GCA_964608375.1 uncultured Desulfobacter sp.
GGTTTAGGTCAGGCATTGTTTTCTCCTTCGGCATCATATGCGGCGGCAGGTTTTCGTGCCGGCAGACGGCAGCCGTTATTTTTTTATAGTGTCAGGCCCTGGGCCCTTTAATATACCAGAACCGCATCAGCCTGAACCGCTTCAATATTTAACGCGCCGGCTGCTGTGGTTTGAGCTCCTTCGATCAGGTCTGTTTCCGTAATATTGCGGGCTTTCATGCAGGGAACACAAACCAGCAGCTTGCCACCGAGTTCCGAAAAATTTTTCATTAATTCTTCTAAGGAAGGGAACCCTCCTCCGGGCAAAATATGGTTGATGTATCCCTTCTGCGCCAGATGAACGCCATTGCCCTGCAAAACAACGGTCGCCTGGATATCCATTGCCAGAGCGGCATTGGCCATCACAAAGGGTAGGTGAGCCTTGTCGGGGTTTTCACCGCCGTAAGTACAGATGTACATGACTTTTTCCTGTTGTTCATTCATTTTTAAACTCCTTTTTTTTAAGTTCGTCTCAAGTATTCAGGGCTTCCTTAAAACAGCTGAACGCTTTATTTTCCTTCGTACAAATAATAGAAAAATAGCGCGATCGGGCGATAAACCGCATGGGCAAATTTAGAGAATGCGAAAAGCAGCAGCAGTTCCATGGCCATAACGGTATGAATCAGCAGCACAAGCTGATGGAGCCTATCGGCCTGAAAAAAGTAGACTGAAAGTGTCAACCAAAAGCCGGTAATACCCAGTGCCCAGAGTATCAGCAGAAACAGCCAGTCGGAAAAGCGCGAATGTTCCACCATTTTATCAGCTTTTCGAATCCGTCTGAACAGGGCGATCGTTGTGCCATAAACCAGAAAAAGGCCGGCCCCGATGCCCAGAATTCGACTGGGGAGCCAGGCCGCGGCATCGGCCGCTTTGAAACCCAGCAGGGGAATATCCAGGACGGTCGCCAGCGCCAGTCCGAAAAAGCCCCACATGATGCTGCCGTGAATAAACCACGGCTTCAAATACCAGCGGCTATCAATCCCTTCATTGCAGGATTGATAGCGCTTCAGGGAAAAAACTTCTTTGACGGCCTTCCAGGCACTGTTAAAAAAATAAGCGAATTTAAAGGGACCGCTATTTTTCATCCCATCGAGGTTTGCTGTACCGGAAGCATTTCGGGCCAAAACGGTAATGATATTCTTCAAACCGCCGAGCATGCTCACCGCGACAACCAAAAATACAGCAATTCCCAGGTACTCCACCACATGATAATCGACCAGATCGAACAACCACCGTGATACGGGGGAGATATTGCCGGTATACACCGGTCCGGTCAGCACCAGCAAGATCCCCAAAATGAAGGCAATGGCGGTTGTTAAAAGGCTTGCAAACAAATTATTACGGTAAAACAGTCGGGCCAATCCGGTGGGTTCGTAGGTGGATATCAGATAGCGCCGCAGTCCCATCATGACCTCACCCGGGTTAGCCTGGCGGGGGCAGGTATCACTGCAGTCACCGCAGTAGTAGCACAGCCAGGGTTCCGGATTTGTCATCAATTTGTCTTTAAGGCCCAGCTGAAGATAACGGATCGTCTTTCTTGGAAACGGGTTTGTTTCGGAAGACAGCGAACAGACCGCCGTACAGTTGCCACAATTAAAGCAGGTGGCGGCATCGGCCACACCGAATTTTTTTAAATTCATCAACAGATCAGGATCTATCTGAACACTCATCTTTTAGCCCCTGTTTTGTAATTTAACGGTTCACTGCTCGTCTCGGCCGAACCTATAAAAGGCCCGCTTTGGCTGTCGGCACTTATCAGCCGGCCAGCTCATATTTAAAGTAACTTTCCGCTTTTTCCCCCTCGGCAACAATGCCGTATTTTCGCAGACCGG
>CAZSON010000544.1:0-1867 GCA_964608375.1 uncultured Desulfobacter sp.
TTGACGAGCTAGAAATATCAAAATTTTACCCAAACAGTAAAACAAAATATTTTTTCGATTTTTTGAGACAGATTTCAGGTTACATCTTACCTGGAATTGCTGTGGATAGGCGGTAGGGGCTTGACAAATGTGAAGTTTAATGCGCTAATAAAAAGAAAGTGAGTTTGACTTGATTTATTTCGTTTTATTAGGAGGTAAGAGATGGGCAAAGGGGATAGAAAAAGCAAGCGAGGAAAGATCTGGCGAGGAACAAACGGTAAGAGACGATCCAAAAAGAAGAAAACAAAATCCTCATGAGTAATTCCATTCCCTATCGGCCGTTGAAAAACAGCAAAGCGCCCCCTTCTTTGGAACTGTTAAAAGGAAGGCTCACATGAGTGTGATAGGGATTCTGACATGTGAGATTTTAGAGCTTGAGCTGGCACATCTTTTAGCGTCGGATATTGAAGTGAACCGGATTTTTGTTCTTGAGTCCGAAAGATGCGGCCGTTTGGTCGAGCGCCTTGAATCGCTTTCAAAACCTGATCTGAAGCTGATTTCAGAGATTGACGAGTTTAGGCCCGACCCGGATGCCCGTTTGGAAGTGCTGGTACAGGTCCTTGAAATTGGGCTTCATAATTTTAAAAAAAAGATACAGGAGGCCCTGGTAGCTGCGGCCCGTCAAATGAGTCCTTACGTGGACGTATTGTTGCTCGGGTATGGTCTGTGCGGTAATGCCCTGGAAGACCCTGAAGCACTCTTTGCTGATACCGGCGTGCCGGTCTTTATTCCGATGGATAAAGATCATCCGGTGGATGATTGTATCGGATTGCTTATCGGCGGACGCGATCAATACTATAGGGAACTTTGCAAGGTCGCCGGAACCTTTTTTATGATACCTGGATGGGCATATCATTGGAAGGGCATGTTCAGTGCGGAATTTGGCAACATGAGCGTGGAAATGGCAAAAACCCTTTTTGCTCATTACGAGAGAACCCTTTTGATTTCAACCGGCGTCATGTCCGAAGCTGAGATGAGGAAAAATGCAGATGAATTCAGTCAATTGTTCGGTTTTCGAATTGAGGGCCGGAAAGGAACAGCAAGAATTTTAAATGACACGTGGGAAAAAGCAAAAAAGGCAAACGGCTAAAATTTTCCCCGACGGTTCAAATTGTTTTTGGGGGTGTTAATTGACAGCGGAATTGAATTCAACAGCGAGCGGACATGCAGCACTGGATGACCTTTTTCAAAGGAAGGACTACACCGATTACAAATGGATTAACCCAAAAGAAATCATTGTTTCACACTGGGCAAGAACGAAATGTATGTTTGGCTGTGGGGAGTACGGTAATAATGCCTCATGCCCTCCCAATGTCCCTTCGGTTGTTGAATGCGAGAAATTTTTTCATGACTACAGTGAGGCCGTGATTTTTCACTTTCAGAAAAAATTGGACAAACCCGAAGACCGCCATAGATGGTCAAAGAAGATCAATTCAGATCTTTTGAAGCTAGAGCGAGCAGTTTTCTTTTCAAATTATCCAAAAGCCTTCCTTTTTTTTATGGACAGTTGCTCCATCTGTGCTGAATGCACCGGGGAAAGAGGAGCCTGTAAAGAACCAAGATTATCCCGCCCTTCTCCCGAAGCCTTTGCTGTGGATGTGTTTTCAACCGTCCGGCGCTTCGGTTTTCCCATTGAAGTTCTCAGCGACTATTCCCAAACCATGAACCGTTTTTCATTCTTGATGATTCAATAATGATGAACTCGTAAAAAGTCCATATTGCTCTCTAAATGACCATTTTGGGGCGTTAAGATAGGTTATACTAAATTTCAAGAACTCGTCGTAACCTCCTCAAACAGCTTGAAATTCTTAACGTACCACCCATCAAA
>CAZSON010000545.1:0-1865 GCA_964608375.1 uncultured Desulfobacter sp.
TATAGCTTTTTGCCGTACAATTTGTCAAGAATGAAGGCCGGTTGTTTTCTTTTTTAGAGAGCAGATCAAAAACAGGCAGGACTTCTTAGCAGATCTTCAGAGGGCGAACAGCCGGATATCGGTTGCAAGATTTTCCAAAGGTGATACAATCTATTTCAGTTAATAAATAAGCGAATTGCTCGATCATAATGAAAATTATATTGTTAAAAATCCGCTTCCACTTCGGAAAAATATTCTGGATAATTACCATTTTTACAATTTTGTTCCCCAATTTTGTTTGTCGAGCTGGCGATAAGTCAAACCGTATCGAAAATTCACTCATATGGGTGGACGGCTCCGGGAGGGGGTATGATTCGGCAATTTATTTTGTCTCTATCCTTGGAAATGACACTAACGATGGAAGAAGTGAAAAATCGGCGTTTCGAACAATTGTTCGCGCGTTTCGGGCGGTCGCTCCCGGCGGTACCATCCAAATATTGCCCGGATCATATGATGCGGGGATACGTCCGGCAAACTTTGGCGGTGCTGATGCAAAGATTACTATTGCCGGTTTTAAAGGTATTCCGACACTCAATGGTAAGCGTAAAATACCGATCGGCTTATTTATTGAAAAATGCACCAATCTTGTTCTTCGAAATCTGAAGATAAAAAACTATACCGATATCGGAATCGGCGCTACTCAATGCGACGGCATCACGCTTGAAAATCTCATCGTCACGGAGAACGGTCATTCGGTTCAATTTTCAGACTGGGAGATTGAAGGATATGGGATAGATGTTGAAGATTCCAGAAACGTCAAGATTATCAATAACGATGTGTTTCGAAATGGTCCGAATCCGCAAATTTTTCCTGACTATTTGATGGGAACGGGAATTGATACCTTTCACAATCAAACCGTTTTGATCCGGGGGAATCGATCGTATGAGAATATTGGCGGCGGCATTTTGGTAGAAGATAGCGCATCGGTGATAGTTGAAGAGAATGAAGTGTATCGAAACGATTTGGATGCTTCGGCAGATGAATGGTGGGACGGCGGTATTTGGCTGGATGGTGGCCGTGACGTGATCATCCGCAACAATATTTTCCGCGACAATCTCGGCCCCGGAATTGAGATCAGCGACGAGGATATACAGCACCCCACAGGATATGTCCTCGAAAATAATCTGAGCACCGGAAATTATTATGGGATTTTTATCTGGAACTTTGGAACCACCGATTGGCCGAACACCTCAGTTCTTCAGCGCCGCAAAAATCAAATAACCGGTAATAGAAGAAAGAATGTATGGATTGAAGCGTGGCTTTGTTCTGATGATCAACCATGTGACTAATCCGCACCATTATCGCCAAGACCAAACTGGATGAAAGGGAAAATATGCGATCATTTACGATAATCGTCATATTGATCGCGCTCTTGATTGCGGTCTATATCATCGGTCGAGATATGCGTTCCCGACTGTCTGAAAACGAAGGCCGGCAGCAGATTACAGCGATTGAAAAAGCAAAAGAAGTTGAGAAAAAAGTCGAGCTGTCTAATCAAGAGATCCGAAAGAAGATCTGGGAAATAGGGAAATAACCGATCGAAGGGCAACGGACTCACCTTGACCGGCTTGGGGGTTTATCTATGATTAATAAAAAAGTTGCATCTATCCTGCAGAGTTTCCTTCCAACACGGTTTTCAATTTTTTCGAAAGCGTTTCAAGCGAAAACGGCTTTTGAATAAACGCCTCTGCACCGGCATCCAAAATGGCTCGCGCAGGTACATCAATGGCATAACCGCTGCAAACGATCACCTTCAACGCCGGGCGCGCTTTCCTAATGAGCGGATAGACTTTGTCGCCGCTCATATCCGGCAGTTTGATATCCAA
>CAZSON010000546.1:0-1848 GCA_964608375.1 uncultured Desulfobacter sp.
CATCCTCATCTCGTCCCTGTTGGATATATATCGATGCCAGGTAAACGTGAGCCGGCATAAAATTGACATTTCGGGAGAGGGCTTTTTTAAATGTTTTAATCGCAGCATCATGCCGGCCTGTCAGGAAATAGGCGTGTCCCAGGGCCCATAAATACCAAATCGGATATCGGGGGTTAAGACGCATCGCTCTTTTCACCAGTCCAACGGATTCCTCCGGTTTCCCGGACCATGATAGAACATCTGAAAGACCCGCAAGCACGTCCGCATCATTTGGATCGAGTGCGACGGCCGTTTTGAGCGCTGAGATCGCCTGCTCATATTTCTTCTTCCACAGATAGACATCGCCTAACAGGCCGTGCCCTGCCGGCAATGAATTATCCAGAGCGATAGCCTTTTTTGCCAATTCAAATGCCTCCTCGATGGACCGGGGATCTATGCTCCAGCCCATGGACCATTCCATAAGATGGGTTCGACCATTGAATGCATAGGCTAATGCAAATTTCGAATCCCGCTCAATCGCTTTCTCAAACTTTTTCCGTGCCTGAAGATTTCCTCTTTGCGATTGTTGATTAAGATACTCCAATCCGCGCAAGAAAAAATCGTAGGCCGCCATATCGTTCGTATATTTATGCAAAAGACGATTTTGTTCATCTTCGGTCAACCTCACCGCCAGCGCAGCTACTATCTTCTGCGTCACCTCGTCCTGCAAGGCGAAGATGTCTTTCAGATCACGATCATAACGCTCCGCCCATATATGGCCGCCTGTGGTTGCGTCTATTAATTGGGCATTAATGCGCACTTTTCCTTCAGCTTTGCGAACACTCCCTTCCAGGACATAACGAATACCAAGCTCACGGCTGATTTTCTTCACATCCGCAGATTTTCCCTTATATTGGAAAGTCGAATGACGAGCGATGACGAAAAGGCCTGAGATTTTTGATAAATCCGTAATAAGATCTTCGGTCATCCCATCACTGAAATATTTCTGCTTGGGGTCACCACTGAGGTTGTCAAATGGAAGAACCGCAATCGAAGGTTTGTCGGGAATCGAAAACGCAATCTTTTCCATGGAGGCGGATTCAATCGAAAGACGACGGAAATAGAACTGCCAGATTGCAATCCCCCCTACAGCGATAATAACAGCAGCCACCGCTGCCGATGATATCCACCTTCGCTTTCCGGGTGCCTGCCTTTCTTTTACGGCCCCTTTGCCGCTCGCATCAGGCCCCGATAAAATTCGATATACCTTCACCGGTTGTGATATGTTCTTGACAGTTTTATCGCCCTGATGCTCGTATTCTAACGTAAGCTTTTCCTTGATGTGCTCAAAGACTGTTCCTGAAACGGATATGCCACCCGCTTCAGCCAGGCCTTCTATTCGTGCCGCAATGTTGACACCATCTCCATAAATACGGTCACCCTCCTCGATAACATCACCAAGGTTGATACCGATCCGAAACTCCATTTTGCGACTTTTCGATAGCCCAGCGTTTTTGACCCCAAGTTCCTTCTGAATTTCGACTGCAGATTCAACCGCATCCACCACGCTGGCAAACTCTGCTAACAGGTTGTCCCCGGGAGAGTCCACCACTCGGCCACGGTATTTTAGGATGGCAGTGGTCATCACCTGCCGGTATGCCTCTAATGTGCGAACGGTGGATAGTTCGTCTTCTCGCATCAGACGGCTATAGCCCTTAACATCAGCACTTAGGATAGCACTGAGTTTTCGTTTTGCGCGCTTTTCGGTCATGGTCATCCCTTTTTCTAATCACTTTTCATGGAATCGTAAAGCGGATTTTCCTGCATATAATATGTCAGGTCCCATTCCAGGGTTATTGAATCATTTCG
>CAZSON010000547.1:0-1846 GCA_964608375.1 uncultured Desulfobacter sp.
CAATTTTTCAATTTTCATAATGTTTTACTACCTTTTTCTAACATAATGAAGGTCTGATTAAAATAAAAATTGGCAATCCCTGGCAACTTTTGTCATGTTGACAACCATTAGAATTATATAGTATCTTTTAAGGTTGTTGAGGCGGCCTACGGAGCGATGTCTGCCGATACTTGTGAAGTACTGTTTGAGTGAAGAATCATGAAAATTGCTCTTGCACAAATAAATCCGATTATCGGTGATTTTAAATACAATTTTGACCGAATAAAAGAGTTTAGTCAAAAGGCCATTGTGCATTCATACGACCTGGTTGTATTCCCGGAGCTGGCTATATCGGGATACCCGCCAAGGGACCTGCTTGAAAGAAACGATTTTGTCGAGGCCAATCTTGCCTGTTTGAATAAACTGGTGAATTCGATCCACGGCATAGGAGTCATATGCGGTTTTGTGGAGAAAAACCCTGCATATAAAGGGAATCCGCTATACAATGCTGCCGTTCTTTTTGAAGAAGGCCAGATAGTTCATCGAGCATTTAAGCGACTCCTTCCAACATATGATGTTTTTGATGAAAGGAGATATTTTGAACCGGGTACTGAATGTACGCCCTTTTCATATAAAGGCCATTGCGTTGGGCTCTCTATTTGCGAAGATGTTTGGAATGATAAGGATATTTTCCAAAAAAGAATCTACACGATCGATCCGGTGCGCCTGATGGTTAAAAAAGGAGCTGATCTGATTATTAATCTATCCGCCTCGCCGTTTTATATGGGAAAAGAGATTTTCAGACAGGAAATGCTCCGGTCGATTGCTCGAAAATACGGTGTTTCATTGGTATTCGTCAATCAGGTGGGTGGCAACGACGGCCTCCTTTTCGACGGCCTCAGTACTGCGTTTGATCGGCAGGGCAACATTGCGGCCAGGGCTCGGGAGTTTGAGGAAGACCTGGTGGTATTTGATTCAGAGTCGCCGTTGTCAACCGGCGATCATCCGAAAGCCGTTATAGGGACCAGCGGGAAAATGGTCCTTAAAGCGCTGGTGGCTGGAACACGCGACTATGCAAAAAAATGCGGATTTTCAAAGGCGGTTTTGGGACTAAGTGGCGGGATCGATTCTGCGCTAACCGCCGCTATTGCATCTTTGGCACTCGGCCGAAAAAATGTTCTGGCGGTGTTTATGCCGTCACGTTACACTTCAAAAGAGAACTATCAGGATTCGAAAAAACTGGCGGACAACCTGGGCATCGACCTTATTCAAATACCGATAGATGGGATGTTCAAGGAGTTTTTGCAGTTTCTCTCGCCTTCGTTTAAAACAAAAGAACCGGGTGTAACCGAACAAAATATTCAGGCGAGAATCAGAGCAACAATTCTCATGGGATTATCAAACAGAGATGGGTTGCTTCTCCTTTCTACCGGAAACAAATCGGAGGTCAGCGTTGGGTACTGCACGCTCTATGGCGATATGAGCGGCGGTTTGGCGGTAATTTCAGATGTCCCAAAGACCATGGTGTATGAGTTGAGTCGTCTAATTAATGCAGAAAAAGAGTGCATACCGAAACGGATTATTGAGAAAGCCCCCTCGGCTGAACTCAAACCGAACCAAAAAGATCAGGATGACCTGCCGCCTTATGAAATTCTCGACGCAGTTTTAAAGGGGTATATCGAAGATCTGAAAAGTAAGGATGAGCTGGTTCAGATGGGATTTGACAAAAAACTTGTGGAAAGTATTATTTCAAAAGTTGTCCGAAATGAATACAAACGTCACCAGTCCGCCCCCGGCCTGAAGGTGACGTCCAAAGCCTTTGGTTACGGCAGACGGTATCCTATCGCCCAACGGTACGCGGCCTGGA
>CAZSON010000548.1:0-1838 GCA_964608375.1 uncultured Desulfobacter sp.
TTATCCCAAAATGCTCAAAGTCGTTCGCAAATGACTTTTTACGAGACTGTCAAGATTGGAGTTGAAAAAATGAGTCTGATTAAGCAGTGTAAAGGAGAAAAGATCCGTACGCGAAATATTTCCGTTGCCGTTTATACGGTAGATGAAGAGAGCATAGCGGTGGAAGGTGTACTTAAAGATGATCGAATGATAACCCAATATGCCTTTGTAGGGGATGAGTTTCCGCCGGGGATCGTTCATCATATGGTCATCAGAATGCGGATTAGGGGCGAGTCCCTTAACATTGAGGAAATCGAAGTGGAGATGCCTTGCACCCCTTATGACATCTGTATTGAAAACAGGAACAGTCTAGATAAACTCAAGGGCTTGAGTATCACCCGGGGCTTTACATCGAAGGTCAAAAAAACTTTGGGCGGCATTAACGGGTGTGTTCACTTGACCGCGCTTTTGCTTTCCATGGCGCCGGCTGCTATTCATGGTTACATGACCAACATGACCCGAAGGCCGGGGGTGAACATCGAAAATGCCGAAGCCCTTATGCAGTTTCTCATCGATTCATGCAGTGTATGGCGAAGCGACAGGGCGCTTGCAAAAGAACTGATAAGTAAACTCGAGGAAAAAACTACCGAGAGAATTGGTGCATAGAAGATCTGCCAACATTATGGTAAACCTAATTAACCCCTTAGTTGCATAAAAAACATGACAAATGTAGGTTTAAAGCAACAACAATAAGGACTCACAGCCAATTGGGAAAGCATTAAAGTACTTAGAAAGGTAAGGTTAGAATGAAAACAGATATACTGGCCGGAAGAAGGATCGGGTTTTTGGGTGCCGGAAACATGGGCACAGCAATCATTAAAGGGTTAATCAGCAGTGGTGTCATCGGATCGGATCAGATCATTGCCTCGGATGCACTGGCGCGTCGTCGTCAATATGTTGAAGAAACCCATGGTATTCGGACCACAGCGGATAACAAGGAGCTGGTGGCGCAATCCGATATCATCGTCCTTGCCATAAAACCGCAAGTTTGTCCGGCGGTTTTGGGTGAGATAGGCCACGCTTTGGATGACACAAAACTGGTTCTCTCTATTGTTGCGGGTGTTACGGTCGATACCATTTTAAGGCAGGCCGAGGCCAAAGAAGGCACGAGAGTAATACGGACCATTCCCAATACTCCCGCTATGGTCAAGGAAGGGATAACTGTAATTGCAGCCGATAACACGACATTGCCAAAAGACCTTGAAATCACCGAGACTATTTTTAAAACAGTCGGCCGAACAGTGACGATGGAGAAAAACCTGATGGATGCCGCCACCGGGCTCAGCGCATCCGGTCCTGCTTATGTATTCGTAATGATCGATGCACTGGCCGACGGGGGGGTCCGGATGGGTATTCCGCGGGAGACCGCACTCATCCTGGCCGCACAGACACTTGTCGGCGCATCGAAACTTTTTCTCGAATCCGGGAAACATCCCGGCCAACTTAAGGACATGGTCGCCACCCCCGGAGGTACCACAATAGCCGGACTCCATCAGCTGGAAGCCGGCGGGTTAAGACACGCGCTGATCAGCGCGGTTCAGGCGGCGACCCTCCGTTCTGCAGAACTGGGCAAATAGCTTCTACCGCCTGTCATCCCGGCATGGGGTATAAGAAGAACTTTGTGTTTTTTGTCTTAATGTGATAGTTTCCAGACAATTAACATTGATAGTCTCGTAAAAAGTCATTTGCGAACCAAATCGGTGCTGATGGATATGCCTATGATTCACCCGGAGCGGCAAAAAAGTGCAGGGAATTGATTTCAAATTAAAAATTGAGTTTTTTCTCTTTGGTGGTGTCTT
>CAZSON010000549.1:0-1831 GCA_964608375.1 uncultured Desulfobacter sp.
TTTAATTAAGCCCTTAAACCTTCCCGCAAGGCGGGATGGTCCAAGCTTTGCTATGCGGGAAGGTGAGATAATGTTTTTCACCGCCCGCTTTGCTCGAGACACAGAGTTCGCAGAGAAAAAATTTACGCCATAATGATAGATAAGACAATAGCTGGATATCTAATAACGTAAATTTGGATAAGATGGTTGTGTCGCCATTAGGCTTGTGATTATTGTTTTCCTTCCTCTCAAAGGAAAACAATAAAAAAGTAACCTCCGCGTCCTCTGCGTCTCTGCGGTGAGTCCCGTTTTTAGCGGGATTAAAGACCCTTTTAGGGTCACCATCAAGCCACACTTTTTAGGGGTGGTTATTGACTGCGAATAAGCAGTAGAGTCAAATCGCGCATTTTATTCTATTAGCGCCGTTTATGGCTTGAAAAGGTAACAGCTCTAATTTCAGCGTCCGTTATTAACCCAGACGAAAATTCTATAAGTAGTCTTTGATTATCAGGTTTATTTTCAGCCGACAGTATCGATCCGGGAAAAAGATGATCAAAAGAAATTTAAAAATATCTTTTTCATTTTGACCCTCCTTTTAGCGGTGTCCCAATAGCCAATTGCCCAATCGTTGTCTAATATTACTTTGGTCAGGCACATTTTGCAACGTTTTTCAGGAAGATGTCTGGAAGTCATTTCAAAATCTCATTTTCACCGGTGAGAAAGACTAAATTATCTTGACAAATTCTGCCACAATGAAGCATTATTGAAGCGCTAAAAATCACCAATATAGATGGATCTGAAAATTGAAGTGTCCAAAATGTCAAACTGATAATTCTGAGATAAATAAATTTTGTCGTGAGTGTGGAGCACAGTTGTTACGGCTCTGTCCTCAGTGTGCCGCCGAAATTCCACCAGGTGATAAGTTCTGTGGGCAGTGCGGCCACAACTTGAACACTCCTTCAGAACCAGTCGTTACAGAGCTCTCCTTTGATGAGAAATTAGACAAGATTCAACGCTACCTTCCTAAAGGCCTCACCGAGAAAATCCTGTCCCAAAGGGATAGGATAGAGGGTGAGCGCAAGCAGGTCACAGTGATGTTCTGCGACATGGAGGGATTTACGCATCTTACTGAAAAACTGGGTCCAGAGGAGGCCTACAGCATAATGGATCAGGTTTACGAGCTACTTATTCACAAAGTTCACGACTATGAAGGCACAGTCAATGAGATGACCGGTGATGGGGTTATGGCACTTTTCGGTGCTCCCATTGCACTGGAGGATGCGCCTCAGCGGGCGGTCCGCTCGGCCTATGCCATACACCGTGAGATATCCCGATTCAACGATAGAACAAAACAAGAGAAAGAAAATTTCCCGTCTCTTAAAATGAGAATCGGCATTCATACCGGACCGGTGGTTGTAGGAACCCTTGGAAATGACCTTCGCGTTGAGTTCAAGGCGGTGGGAGACACGGTGAACCTGGCTTCCCGGATGGAGGGGTTGGCGGAGCCTGGAACAACCTATGTATCTGATGAGACCTTCAAGCTAACAGAAGGATTTTTCCGGTTTGAGGCTTTAGGAGAAAGAGCGGTCAAGGGGAAAGAAGAACCTGTCAATGTATTTCGTTTCATTGCCCCCAGCACCCGAAGGACACGGTTTGATGTAAGCGCCGAGCGGGGTTTAACCTCATTTGTTGGAAGGGAAAGAGAACTTGAGCTTTTACTGGATGGTTTTGAACGATCCAAGACAGGGCGAGGTCAGGCTTTTTCCATCATGGCTGAAGCAGGCGTCGGCAAATCTAGACTTTTATATGAGTTCAGAAAGGCCGTGTCCAACGAAGATGTCACGTTTCAGGA
>CAZSON010000550.1:0-1824 GCA_964608375.1 uncultured Desulfobacter sp.
AACCGCGCGGATGAACAGCTTTACAAAGCAAAAAGAGAAGGGCGCAACCGTGTCTGTGCCGGGCGAATGAAATAGCGCAAAAAGATGAGGCATCGGCGGCAGCAAGCTGCAATGGTAAAGGATCGTGAACGATTTAACTAAAACCTCAATAACACCGCTTCGTGTGAAAAATTATATGTGGATATTGATGATTTCCTGGACTGTGATGGTGGCTGCATCGCCGGTATATGCCGGTGATACGATAAGGTTCGGTTTACATCAGAATCCACCGCTCAATTTTACCGATGCAAAGGGACATGTAAAGGGGTTTGTCATAGACATACTTGAATACGTTGCCTCGCAGGAAGGCTGGCAAATTGAATATGTCACTTGTGATGGACCGCATTGCCTCAATCAGTTAGCGGCCGGTGAAATTGATTTGATGGGGGCGATTGCCTATTCAGAAAAAAGGACTGAGCAGTATGATTTTAATAGCGAAACCTTGATTACCAATTGGGGACAAATTTACATCCATCCGGGCAGGGACATAAACTCCGTTCTTGATCTTGAAGGTAAAAAGATCGCCCTTATTAAGAAAGGCATACATTCAATTGCGCTACATAAGATGTTAAAAAGCTTCAAGATAAACGGAATTTTTATCGAAGCGCCTGATTTTCCGGCAATCTTCAACCTGATAGATCGAGGAGAGGCTGATGCCGGAGTGGTTAACCGGCTATTTGCCATTCAAAATGAAGGCAAATACAATGTTAAAGGGCTCCCGATTATTTTTAACCCGATTGAAATCCGTTTTGCCGTCACAAAGAACAGACACCGGAATTTGCTTGTCGCCCTGGACAATCATTTGGAGAAGTTGAAAGCGGATAGAGGTTCGGTTTATTACCAATTTCTGAATAAATGGCTTACGATTGCGCATAAACCGGCACTTCCGGTCTGGTTGAAATGGACACTGGGATCGACGATAGCGTTAATAATCCTGTTTATCGGGATAAGCATTTTATTAAAACTTCAGGTAAGGAACAGAACTAGGAATCTTGCTATAGAAATCGCCGAGCACAAGAAGGCCGAGGAGGTACTGCGTGAGAGCGAGCAGAGGTATCGACTCCTTGTGGAAAGTACTTCTGATGCCATTTTGATGCTCGATGTTGATAGGAAGATTGTATCGTGCAACCGATCTTTTCTGAATCTATTCGGTTACAAGCATGCTGAGGTGGCCGGGCAATCGACCAGAATGATACATCCGTCGGAAGAAAGCTATCGATCTTTTGGGGATGCCGCCTATCTTGAAATTAAACGATCGGACAGCTTCAGAACCGAATGGGAATTTTTGCGCAGAGATGGCGCTGTGTTTCCCGCGGAAACCACCACGTCGGCGATCAAGTCATCGGAGGGGGAGACCACCGGCTATGTCGCCATCATCAGGGATATTACGGAGCGCAAGAAAGCGGAGGAGGCATTACAAAGGGCCAAAGAAAGGACCGATTTGGCTAATAAAGCCAAGAGCGAGTTTTTAGCCAACATGAGCCATGAGATCCGCACGCCGATGAACTCGGTGATCGGTTTTACCGATATGCTGATCGATACCGATCTCAGTGAAGATCAGAAAGATTATGCAAAAACGATTAAAAGCAGCGGAGAGACCCTGCTTTCGCTGATAAACGATATCCTCGATTTTTCCAAAATCGAGGCAGGCGAGCTCGATTTTGAGACAATTGATTTTGATCCGGGACTTCTTGCGTATGATATCTGTAATGCAATTCGCCCCCGGATGGGATCAAAGCCGGTTGAAATTATCTGCCATATTGGAGATGATCTTCCGGCCTATGT
>CAZSON010000551.1:0-1818 GCA_964608375.1 uncultured Desulfobacter sp.
CCGAAGGTGAAGCGGCGGAGATCTTTCTGGGCAGCGCAACCCATGTTCTGCCCAAAAAGAAATCATGATGAAATTCCCTCAAGAAACCGAACCCATAGTGCTGAGAAAACCGCCGTCAACATACAGGGTTTGTCCGGTAATAAAATCTGAAGCCGGCGATGCCAGGAAAACAGCAGCGTAACCCAATTCATCCGGACTGCCCCATCTTCCTTCAGGGGTTCTTGTTTTGATCCAATTATCGAACATTTTATCCTGCCAAAGTGGTTGCGTCAAATCGGTCTTAATATAACCGGGCCCAATGGCATTGACATTTATATGGTATTGGGCCCAATCGACGGCCAGGGATTTGGTCAGTTGACGAATACCGCCTTTGGAAGCAGCATAGGGCGCTATATGTTTCCTTGTAACTTCACTCGAAACTGAAGCGATATTGATAATCTTACCCCTTTTTTCTTTTTTAATACGTTCTCTGGCAAACGCCTGGGAAAGTGCAAACACAGAAGAAAGGTTTAGTTTGATTACAAAGTCCCAGTCTTTTAAGGACAACGTTTCGGCTGGACCACGTTTGAGACCGCCGGCATTGTTTATGAGGATATCGATGCCCCCGGTATCTTCGATAACTTTTGAATAAATATCCTCTATTTCATCGACCTCAACCATATCAAAGGGATAAATCCGGACATTCCGGCCGATCCTGATCAGATCACCCTGCACCTGCTCCAACCGTTTTTTGTCTCGAGCCATCAACACGATATCAGATCCGGCTTTGGCCAGGGCTTTGGCGATGCTGAATCCAATTCCTCTGCTGCCGCCGGTGATCAGGGAACACTTATTATCCAATCTAAATTTTTCCATCATAGTTGACTCCACTTTATTGGAAAAAACGAAGTACTGCATTTTCTCTTGCAATTACATATTTCGTGACAGAACGCCAGATTAAACTGAGAGTAGGGTCATTATACCCTAATTGAGCGAAAGTTGAGGGTGCCCCAGCTTCAAGATGTCCAAGGGTGAAGTTGTAGTCATTTACCGCGAATCCTTGGCAACGCAGAAGATGGGGTAGCATCGGCTTTCCCGACCTGTTGGGTCGTAGCTGAAAGCGAAGCACAAAGGGTAAACAAAATGGAGAATTTGTTTTTAAAATTATATTTGATGAACTCGTAAAAAGTCCATATTGCTCCCTAAATGACCATTTTGGGGCGTTTTGATAGATGTTACTAAATTTCAAGAACTCGTCGTAACCTCCTCAAACAACTTGAAATTCTTAACGTAACAGCTATCAAAACACTCTATCCCAAAATGCTCAAAGTCGTTCGCAAATGACTTTTTACGAGACCGTCATATTTCATTCATAGAAGATATATGAAATTTTAAACAAACGACAAAACAGGTAATTATTTTAAATACTTAATCCAGTTCTCCAATTTGTTTACGATCAATTAGGGTTATACCGACTTAATAATCCTTACTCAAGTTGCGCACCCCAAATAGGGTACAATGCCGCATCTGGTGTGGGGCAAATAAAATTTTTTAGAAAAACAATGGAGCAGCCATTGTACACCGGAATCCATAAGGTAATCCCCGTGTACAGGCATGCGATAGTTTGGATTGTTATGTAATATCAGTTGCTTATGGAATGATACCGCTTAAAATCAATATTAGCTGTTTCTATGAATTGGTTATGGAAGAAATAACTATCCGGGGTGTTAATTCCCGTTAATGATTTTTATTCGTATTTTTAAAGCGCCGGAATTTAACCCCTATTCCTTGTGAGCCGATGTTGATGATTTTACCAATTTTATTTTTTCCCCTAAAGGG
>CAZSON010000552.1:0-1818 GCA_964608375.1 uncultured Desulfobacter sp.
GCATCGGCGCTGTCCATTTTATTGATGATCACCACATTTGCCAGCCTTAAGGTCACGTTTCCAGGGTAGTAGGTGAGTTCGTGTCCCGGTCGATGGGGATCGACCACCGTCACATGCAGATCGGATTTGTAAAATGGAAAATCATTGTTGCCGCCATCCCAGAGGATGATATCGCAACCGTTGGGATCTTTTTCAGCGGCCCGGACGATCGCTTCATAGTCCACACCTGCATAGATCACGTTTCCGCGAACCACGTGGGGTTCATACTCTTCCATCTCTTCCACGGTGCAGTTGTGTTTTTTCAGATCGGAAAGCTCCGCAAAACGCTGGACCTTCTGAGCTGCTATATCACCATAGGGCATGGGATGACGTATGGCAACCACTTTCAAACCTTTTTCCATCAACAACTCGATAATCCTTCTGGAGGTTTGACTCTTGCCGCAACCGGTACGGACCGCCCCTACTGAAATTACCGGTTTGGTGCTAATTATCTGAGTATCCCTGGGTCCGAGCATGACAAAATTGGCCCCTGCTGCATTGACCTTTGCGCCCAGAGACATTACATGCTGATATGGCACATCGCTGTAAGAGAAGACACAATCGTCGACTTTCAGTTCATTTATCAACCGGTTGAGATCTTCTTCAGCATAAATCGGGATACCTTTCGGATAGAGATCCCCTGCCAGTTCCGCCGGATATTTGCGGCCTTCGATATCCGGAATCTGAGCGGCGGTAAAGGCAGCGACGTTGTAAAGTTCATTGCCGCGGAAATAGGTGTTAAAATTGTGAAAATCTCTTCCCGCCGCTCCAATAATAATAACGTTCTTCTTTGGCATATTTTCTTCCCCTGTTTGTAATAAAAAATGGTTTATTTGAATTATTGTCTATTTTATTATTTCAGTTCCGGCCTCCCCTTCGACCGCTTTTTCAATATCTTCAAGTTTACAGATAATGCCCCGGTTTCCGGTCTTGCTAAAAAACTGCCTGATAGCTTCCACCTTCGGTCCCATAGATCCGGCTGGGAAATGACCCTCCTGGATAAATCGTTCCATTTCATTCAGGCGGACCTTTTGCAGCAGTCGCTGATCCGATGTTCCCCAATGGATGGCTGCACCATCGACATCAGAGGCAACAACAAAAATATCTGCATTTATTTCCTGGGCTAGAACTGAACTGGCCAGATCTTTGTCGATCACCGCCTCTACGCCACAGAACTTTCGTTCTTTATGAATTACCGGAATTCCGCCGCCACCGCAGCAGATAACTATAAAATCTATTTCGATCAGTTTTTTGATCTCTCGGTGCTCCACGATGGTGATCGGCTTGGGCGAGGCCACCACCCGGCGGTGGCCTTTGTCGGTTTTAACCATGTTATAATGCAACCCGTCCGCTTCTTCTTCGGTATAAAAAGGGCCGATCGGTTTGGTGGGCCGCTGAAAAGCAGGGTCATCTTCATCCACCAATACATAGGTAATCAGGGTTGCAAAATATTGTCCGCTGTTAATTCCGGTTTCCATGAGCGCAGTTTCCAGGGATGATTCGATCATGTAACCGATTTGTCCCTGTGTTTGGGCTCCGATGATCTCTAGCGGCATTTTGGGAACCTCAGCGCAACTCTCCTGTTGAAGCAGTAAATTTCCGACCTGCGGACCGTTGCCATGGGTGATCACAACTCTGAAGTTCCTGGAGAGACGAGCAATCTGTTTCATCGGCATAATTAGGTTCTCAAACTGCTCTTCCGCCGTCCCTTTTTGTCCTCTTTTAATCAGCGCGTTACCGCCAAAAGCTGTTAGTAAGATCGGCTTTTTTCTTTTATTT
>CAZSON010000553.1:0-1800 GCA_964608375.1 uncultured Desulfobacter sp.
CTCTTTCAAATTTGATTCCAAAATATCAATAAGGGCGGTTTGGCGAGCATCTATTCGAGTGGTTTTTAGCCTGTCGATATAGGGCAGAACTAGTTCTTTCACATTAAAAAGGACTTTCTCCTCAAGCTCCTTTTTATCATTTTCTCTTTTTCTCAATAATACATTTAAGGCGGTATTTATCTCCTCCAAGCCGGATGTTTTATCTTTTAACTTCTTTTCCTGCTCCGTGAGCCTTTCTTCCGTCTTTTTGTATGCGGTAATGTCCTCGGCGATTCCCACAATTCGTTTTACCTTGCCATGCTTGTCCTTGACCGGATATGCACGCGAAAATATCCAGCGTATCGACCCATCCGGTCTCAAGATCCGATACTCTGTTTGCGCCGGCTCTCCTTTTCTCTGTTTCTCAAAGGCATCAATGACGCGTTTTTGATCATCAGGAACAATCGCCTCAACAAATGACATCGGATGTTCATACAAACTCTCACATGTACGCCCCCAAATCTCCTCGTATGCGGGGCTGACGTAAAGCATCCTGGTTTTTTTAGGATCGTTGATATAAAACACCTCCCGAATATTCTCCGCAAGTTGCCGGAACCATTCTTCACTCTCCGGAAATGTTAAATGCGCCGTTTGGAATTTTGGCGCCTTATCTTCTAACGATTCGATATCTTATCCCCGTCTTTATCTGCGCATTGTAAATCGTCAGTGATTTTGGCAATAATTGAGCTAATCTTTTCATTATTTAAAATCATTCAAATACGGAAAACTCCTATTTAAAAACCCACTTTTCAAGAATCTCAAAGACGATTTCCCGCTTGATCGGCTTGGAGATATAATCATCCATCCCGGCCTCAAAACATTTTTGCTGATCACCTTTCATGGCATGGGCGGTCATTGCAACAATCGCTATGGTGTCAAATCCGTTATCTCGGATGACCCTGGTTGCTTCCAACCCGTCCATCTCAGGCATCTGAATATCCATGAAGATCAGATCGAAATCCGATGGATTTTTCATATATTTCTCAACCGCCTCATTGCCGTTTTCAGCCACCTCAACCTGATACCCGGCTTTAGTCAGCATCAATGTGGCCAGTTTCTGATTAACAGGATTATCTTCGGCCAAAAGAATCTTCACAGAATGCTTGATTTCCTCACGCACCGAATACTGCGTCAGAATTTGGGGCTTAATGACGTCAGGTCTTTCTTTTTCATCCTCCTTTTCTACCAGTATACGCTCAAGCATTTGAAACAATTTTTTCCGGCGAATCGGTTTGCTTAAGAAACCGTCAAAGCCCGCTTCTTTGCATTTTTTAGCTTCTCGTTCCATTAAAGAAGATAAAGCGATCATCGGCAGACGGCTGATTTCAGTCTCAGAATTACGGATCTGCCTGGCGACCTCATACCCGCTCATATCGGGCATCTGGATGTCCATAATGCACAGGGTGCACCGGTCCTGAGCCTTCAGGTTCTTTTGCAAAATCGTTATTACTTCCCTTCCATTTCTCAGCGCAACCACGTCCATACCGACTGAGTTTAAAAGGTGTGCCAATATATCCAGGTTCCTCTGGTTATCATCAACAATCAGTACCTTTTTCCCTGAAAGAGATACAGGGCTGAATCTTTTGACCTTTTTCTCTTTAACCTTTTTAAGCCATGCTGTAAAATGAAAGATGGTTCCTTTACTGTCTTTGGTCTCCGCCCAGACATCTCCATCCATGAAGTTAGATATTTTTCTGCAGATTGAAAGACCCAGACCGGTTCCCCCGTATCTTCTTGTTGTGGTGCTGTCGGCTTGATGAA
>CAZSON010000554.1:0-1793 GCA_964608375.1 uncultured Desulfobacter sp.
ATCCCAGCATTTTTTTCAATCCCAGCATTTGTCTTTATCCCATTAAAGCACACACTTATTCTCCTGGGGCGTATAGTCCGGCACCAGTTCCTTAAGCTTATCCCGGATTCCGCAACCATCCTGTTTTTCCGCCAGTGCGTATAGTTCCTGGACGATCAGGTTGAGCCACCTGCAAAACGCTTCCTGGGTTTCATGCCCATTCCAATCCTGATTTGGCCGAATCATCATGATTTTATCATGATCGGTCGGGAGAAGGTCTTCCCCCTGACCGACGATCTCCTCGAATAACTTTTCACCGGGCCGGAGACCAGTATATTTAATTTCGATATCCTGGTCCGGCTCCTTGCCTGAAAGACGGATCAGATCCCGGGCCATGTCGGCGATCTTCACCGGGGTTCCCATCTTGAGCACAAATATTTCTCCGCTCCGACCCCGGCTGACCGACTGGAGGATAAGCTGACAGGCTTCTGGAATCGTCATAAAGTAGCGCAGGGCCTCGGGGTGGGAAACCGTCACCGGTCCGCCCATGGCAATCTGGTCACGGAAAAGGGGAATCACCGATCCGGAGGAGCCGACCACATTGCCGAACCGGACGGCCATCATGATCGTTCCGTATCCGTTCATCGATTGCATCAGGAGCTCGCAGGCCCGTTTGCTGGCGCCCATCACGTTTGTCGGCCGAACCGCCTTGTCGGTTGAAACCAGGACAAACTGCTCCACTTTGCTTTGGATGCACTGCTGCATAACATTTCGGCTGCCATAGATGTTGTTTTGGATGGTCTGCCAAGGGTTTAATTCGAGCATGGGGACATGTTTGTAAGCGGCTGCGTGATAGACCACCTGGGGGGAATAGTGATCAAAAAAGCGTCCCAAACATACCTTGTCTTTTATATCGCACAAAATTACCACATTTTGGTCAGATCCAAATCGGTGTTTGAGTTCCATCTCGATCTCATAAAGGTTGGTTTCAGACGCATCCAGCAAAATGAGCTGTTTGGGGTGAAATCGTATGATCTGTCTGCAAAGCTCTGAACCGATCGATCCGCCTGCACCGGTGACCAGAATCCGTTTATCCGTCAAAAGGCTCTGAATTTTGTCTGTGTCGAAGTCCACAGGCGGCCGGCTAAGCAGATCCTGATAGTCCACATCCCGTAAAGCCTTAACGCTCACGCTGCCGTTGATCAGCTCTCCGATCCCGGGCAGGGTGCGATAGCGCTTTCCGGTGGTTTCGCAGATCTGGATGATCCGCCGCATTTCGTGACTTCGGGCCGAGGGGAGGGCGATGGCGATTTCGTCAAACCCGATCTTAAGGTCGGCCAGTGCATCGACATCCCCTAAGACCGGCACGCCGTGAATCGACTTGCCGTGCTTTCCCCGGTCGTCATCCAGAAGACCGACCGCTTTATACCCAAGGTCCGGGCTTCCGTGAATTTCTCTTATGACCTTTTCGGCCGCATCCCCTGCGCCGATAATCAAAAGCTCTGTTTTTTGGACCTTTTCCTTGTTCCCGAAAGAAAAGAGATCGGCTGAGGTGTCGCTGGAAAAATAGAGTCGAATCGCAAGCCGCAAGCCTCCGATGAGGAGCAGGGTCAGCAGAAAGTCGATGATGAATATGCTGCGGGGAAAACCCTCAACCCGGACGGTGATCAGAAGGATCGTTATCATGATGGCAGACGCGGTGAGACAGGCCCGCACCAGATTGAGCATTTCACGGATGCCGGTATACCGCCACATGCCGCTGTAAAGGTTGAAAAAGAAAAAGCATCCCAGTTTGACCGGAATGATCCAGATCA
>CAZSON010000555.1:0-1792 GCA_964608375.1 uncultured Desulfobacter sp.
GCCATAACTTCCTCCTTTTAAGTCAAACTGATTTTATCTCACACTTATTCTTTTGATTTAGGTTATTAGACGTTTGCTAGGGCTCCATATCATCTTCGCTCACCGGTTCCCAGGGATCCGGAGCCTGTACGGGTGGAACACCGGCTTCATCCCATGGAAACATGTAATGATAAAACCGGCGCATGGCTTTGCCCCGCTTGGGCAGTTCGTCCCAGGGTATATGGCCATAGATAGCCTGGCTGGGCATGGAATGCAGTGCCGGGTTTATCAGCGTGGGATCGACCCTGACGTTTACAACCGCCGTTTTGCCTTCTTCGGCTGATTTCAGGGCACGTTCAAGGGCGGGGCGAAATTCTTCGGGTTTTTCAACATATTCACCATGTGTTCCTATGACCTCTGAAAGTTTGTCATACTTTATCCCGGGAAGGAATTCATGTCCATAGCGTCGGTCCTGGGGTCCCATGGCGTTCCAATCCTTACCGTAAAAATTGTATTTCAATCCGGTAAGCCAGCCGTCATTGTTAGTGATTAGATAGACGATCGGAAGCTCGTATCTGAGAGCGGTCTCGATGTCAAATCCGGCGACTCCGACCCCTCCATCTCCCATCAAGGAGATGATCGGATGGTTCTTTGTCTCGGGGTCACCCAGGGCGGCGCCGATGGCCATTCCGACACTGTGTCCGACACCGGCATGTTCCGAGGCATCCAAGATCTGTCCTGAATAACGAGCCTTCGGAAAGGGTGGAATGAACCCGGATATGGTGAAACCGTCGAGGATGATGCGATTCATGCCATCGTAAAGATCTTCGCATGTGTCCCAGATAACTTTACAGAGCCATCCGTGGTGGATCGGTTTGTTATCTTTGTATTTCAAAGCCTTTGCAGCGAGTTTTGCATCATACTCCTTTTGACCCTGCTGCACCCTGCTGATCCATTCTCGCCTTGTATCCGGCGGCTTCAGGTTATTGGCTTTCAGGCACTGAATCATCTGTTTCAGTACGACTTTTGGGCCACCTAAGATTATGGAGTCTGTCCTTAAAAACTCCCAGATATGCTCCGGCGATTCGTTTATTTGAATACACTTCGGCCAGCCTTGCCCAAATGTGGAATCGAACACACCGACCTTCATGCCGATCAGCACCAGGAGATCGCACTCGGGCAGCTGCTTGCGGTTGAGCCGCCAACTGATGTGATATGGATGCGTCTCGGGCATGGCTCCGCGGCCCAAACGCCTGCCTGTGACCAGTACCTGGGCCAATTCGGCGAACTCGGCCAGCTCTTTTCCGGCGTCGGTCCAGTGCACGCCATCGCCGGCCAGGATCAGCGGCTTTTTAGCTTGGCAAATTTTGGCAACGGCCTGCTCAATCAGGTCCGGATCGCCGCCCGGTTGAGGCAACGGTTGGCCGGTCTCCGCTCCACGCCATTTGGGTTTTTCCAGCGCTTGGGAAAACATGGTGTTAAGGGTTGGAACGGTCTTTGGGCCGGACATGGAAAAAAGAGGAAATTCGATCACACAAGGACCTTTAGGATATGCCTGGGCGTCTTTGAACGCTTTCGAGATAAAATGCTTGACCGAATAATCGCCGCTTATACGCTGGGTCCACTTGGTGATGCGTGAAAACATCTGTTCGGCATAAAACGGCTGGAGGGAGTAAGATCGCTCGTGCCCGGCCATCGTGCCGGCACAAATGCCCAAAGCCGGCGAGCAGCTGAGGTAACACTGTTGTAATGCGCTGGCGAGGTTAGCGGGTCCCGGACCGCTATCCGCATAAAAGACACCGGTCTTACCGGT
>CAZSON010000556.1:0-1791 GCA_964608375.1 uncultured Desulfobacter sp.
TTTTTATATGTAGTAAGGGCCAATCGGCGCCGACCGGAATTTTTAATGCACTCTGGTGAAAACGCAGTCCATCCTTAAGAATTGCATTGCCTTCTCATGTGGACCAAGGATCAAGTCCCCGGCTAAACCGGCTGATAATGAGGCAGGCTGCTTCGTAATTGTGGAGGTATGAGTCTATGAATGCTGAATATGACGATCTGCGAAAAGAATTTACCGCAGAGCAGATAGCTGAGTTAGATGAAATTATCCAAAAACACAAGGCCGAACCCGGGGCATTGATCCCGGTTTTGGAAGAGGCTCAAAGGATACTTGAATACCTTCCCGTTTCCGTTCAAAAAAGGGTCGCCAAAGGCTTGAACCTCCCGTTTAATCGTGTCTATGGTGTTGTGACTTTTTATTCGTTTTTCACGATGACGCCTAGGGGAAAGCATACGGTTCGGGTCTGTCTCGGAACTGCCTGTTATGTGAGAGGGGGTAAGCCCATCGCAGAAATTGTAAAAAAAGAGTTTGATGTTGATGAGGGTGAAACGACCAACGACCGAATGTTTACGTTTGAAACGGTACGATGCTTAGGCTCCTGCGGACTGGGCCCTGTGGTGGTCGTGGATGATGATATCCACGGAAGGGTAAAGCCAGCCAGGCTGAAAACCCTGCTTGAGCAGTATAACTGATGGTTCCAATGCCTTCGTGCGGCCATGAACCGTCGGGGAAACAATGCAATTTAACTTGGCAAAAGTGAGGCTGAACAGTTAGCTTTTCGGCTTTCCTGGAATTTTTTGGACATCAACCCAGGGAGAAAATAGATGAGGGAGATAAGAAAATCATGCCGAAAACAAAGATAGACGACTTAGAGAAGATTAAGCAACAGGTTCTTTCAGAGACCCCCCTGAGAGAAGGTGATCGAAGAGTACGAGTAACTGTACATATGGGGACATGCGGCATTGCATGCGGTGCAAAAAAGGTCTTAGATACACTTATCAATGCAATAAAAAAGACCGGAACAACCGATACGATTGTTACAAAATCCGGATGTATGGGTTTTTGCGTAAGGGAACCTTTAGTGACAGTGGAGACTCTGGGAGAAGAACCCATTATCTACCAGTATGTTGACGAAAATAAGATGTCTCAAATTTTTCAGAATCATATACTGGGAGGGAAAATTCAATCTGCATTTGCCTTTGCACGGGGAAGAGAACAAGAGATCAAAGACAGGCTCATAAAAAAATCCCCGGTCGAAAAACCCATTGAAGGATGCACAAACACCATAACGGGGATAGAAGAAGTTCCTTTCTTTGCCTTCCAGGAATTGAGGGTATTGAGAAACAGGGGTCTCATTGATCCGGAAAAAATAGAGGATTATATAGCCAGAGATGGTTACTCCGGGATGGCGAAAGCTCTAACGGGAATGACACCGGAAGAAATCATTAAAGAAATCATGGACTCTGGCTTAAGGGGAAGAGGGGGAGCCGGTTTTCCTACCGGTCTGAAATGGAAGTTTGCCGCCGGCTCTGCGGGCGATCTGAAATATGTGCTCTGTAACGCCGATGAAGGAGATCCGGGGGCTTATATGGACAGAAGCGTTTTGGAAGGGGATCCCCATGCCGTTCTCGAGGGGATGGTTATTGCCGGAAAGGCCATCGGCTCGCATCAGGGATATATATACTGTCGGGCAGAATATCCTTTAGCTATCAAGACCCTTAATTTCGCAATAGAACAGGCCAGGAATAAAGATCTTCTCGGCAAGAATATCCTGGGAACGGGATTTGACTTTAATATTAGGATCTATCAGGG
>CAZSON010000557.1:0-1769 GCA_964608375.1 uncultured Desulfobacter sp.
TATTTCTCCCAGGTAACCCTCAGCACCTCCTGGTAGGTGGTGTCCCCGCTGAGCATCTTTTTAATTGCGTTTTCCCGCATTGTCTCCATCCCCTCTTTTTTGGCCCGAACGATGATCGCTTCCAGTTCGGCCTGGGCCGTTGTCATCTGTTTGAGTGACTCGGTGTAAGGGAGCACCTCAAAGATTCCGGTTCGACCCAGATAGCCGGTGTTCCGGCATTTTGAACAACCGGTTCCCCGCCTTAATTTTATCATTTGACCCGCGCCGGTTTTTATACCGAGTTCTTTAAGTTCGCTCGAATCCATTTCAAATGATTCGCTGCAGTGTGGACAGATCTTTCGAACCAGCCGTTGTGCCAGTATCCCTATCAGGGTTGAATGAATCAAAAACGAGTGCACACCGAGGTCTAAAAGACGGGTGATAGCTGATGCAGCGTCATTGGTATGGAGTGTGGAAAGGACCAGATGGCCTGTCAATGCAGCCTGAATGGCATTTTCAGCGGTTTCCAGATCCCTCATTTCTCCGATCATAATGATATCCGGGTCCTGTCTCAAGATGTTTCGTAAAATTGCAGAAAAGGTTACACCCACTGCCGGTTGAACCGCGATCTGGTTAAAGGCCTCGTGCACCATTTCAATCGGGTCTTCCACGGTGGTAATATTGACTTTGGGAGAAGAAAGATCGCGGAGCGTGGAGTAAAGGGTTGTTGATTTTCCACTTCCGGTCGGGCCGCAAACCAGCACAATTCCGTGAGGCATTGTGATAAAACGGTTATATCGAATGAGATCGGTTGCCGTAAAGCCGAGCTGTTCCAAATCCTGGAAGAGAATTTCCGGATCCATCAGCCGCATCACCACTTTTTCGCCAAAGGCCACCGGAATGGTGGAAACCCGTATTTCAACCTCCATCCCCTTTTTGTCTGTTTTGATCCGACCGTCCTGGGGCTTTCTCCTTTCCGCTATGTTTAGCCGGGAAAGGTTCTTTATCCGGCTGACCACTGCGGAATGAACCTTTTTGGGGAGATCGTGTACCGTGTGAAGGACTCCGTCGATTCGCATTCTTACCCGACTGGTGTCCCTTTTGGGTTCGATATGGATATCGCTTGCCCGCTGGTCAAAAGCATAACTGAAAAGGTAGTTCACCGCATTGACAATATGCTGGTCGTTGGAAGGGAGTTCATCCGGGGATTGGAGCTGAACATACTGTTCGAGATTCCCCAGATCTATAAGAGGATCGGCGAACTGGCGTTCGGCTTTCATGATAGAGCGTTTGAAGCTGAAAAATTCACCAATGAGTTTGATTATATCTGTTTTGGGGCTGACCACCGGTTTGACCTTCAGGAGGCTGGCCTGCGAAATATCCTGAAAAACCTCACTGTTAAACGGATTCGGTGTGGCAACTGTCAACGATCCGTCTTTGATCGCGATCGGGAGGACCAGGTGTCTCATTGCAAAATTGCGCGGGATGGTCGTTGTGACCAGGTTCAGATCGAGTTTCAGCGGGTCGATCTTTTTAAACGAAAGCCCCCATGCATCTGCCAGGGTCTGAAAAATGACCTCCTCCCCCAGCCTTTTAGAAGGATCATCGGCCCGTTGAAGGTTCATTGAGACGATAACATCGATGATGGTTATCGGAGATAGAATTCGTCCGCTGCCGCTCGAGGTTTTATCCGGTCCGGTTTGATCCTTTTCCAGCTTCCTTTGAATGCTTTTTCCGTTTCTCATGATCTGCGCCTCTTGCGACCTGGAGGTCAGACCTTTTTTGCAGAG
>CAZSON010000558.1:0-1768 GCA_964608375.1 uncultured Desulfobacter sp.
CCGCGCGGATTATTTGGAACCCGTGATGCATGATACGGTTGCTGAAAAAAAATAGTATTTGGATTTTTGCGGGCGTTGTTATTCTGGTCTTGCCCCTAGTTTTTTCTTCCGGATACGCCATCTCTTTGATGGGGCTGATGGGGATCATGATCATTTTTGCTCTGGCTTACAACATGCTGCTGGGCCAGGGCGGCATGCTCTCTTTCGGGCACGCGGTGTACTTTGGGTTGGCGGGGTACTTCACTATCCACTTTCTGATGCTGATGGATGAAGGGTCGATCGGCTATTTCCCGATCAGCCTGCTCCCCCTCTTCGGAGGGGTCGTCGGTCTCTTTTTCGGCGTGGTGATCGGATTTGTCTCCACCCGACGGGCCGGCACCATATTCGCCTTGATATCTTTGGGTTTTGTGGAAATGATGACAACTTTGGCTTTCATTTTAATTTCCTTTTTTAATGGAGAAGAGGGAATACAAGGAGACCGTTTTATCGGTCCTGAGCCTTTCGGAATCACCTACGGCCCTGGAATCCAGGTCTATTATCTCATCGGCGCCTGGTGTCTTATTTCCATGATCGCCATGTATGCGATTACCAAAACCCCTTTCGGCCGGATGTCCAATGCAGTGCGGGACAACCCGGAACGTGCCCAGTTTATCGGTTACAACACCCAGCGTGTTCGTTGGCTCGCCTTCTCGTTATCCTCTTTTTTTGCCGGTCTCGCCGGAGCCCTGTACGCGCTTCATTTCGAGCATATCGGCTATGAAGCTGCCAGCCTGGAACTTTCCGGAGAAATATTGCTCGCGACCTATATGGGCGGCATCGGTCATTTTTTAGGGCCGATTGTCGGCGCTGTCCTGTTTACCTTCCTAAAGGGGACATTGAGCGATCTCAGTTCGATATGGTATTTTTATCTCGGCGCTATTTTTCTCTTGGCGGTTTTGTACGCGCCGACGGGGATTGCCGGGCTGATTCTACGTCACGAACCGGTTTTGAAAACCGATTTTCGGTTGCTTAGAAAAATGGCGCTCCCTTATCTGGGTGCGTTGATCGCCATTGTGATCGTTGGCGGCGGCGTCATTGCCCTCATTGAAATGATTAATTTCGCTACGGATGAGTACAGTGCCGGGACGGTCATCCGTCTTTACGGAATCGGAGTGGAGACCAGAAGTTACCTTTCATGGCTGGCTTTTGGTATCATTGCTTTAATCGGGACAGGTCTTTGCAAAGTTACCTTTCCGATTGTCACTCGAAATTGGAACAATATCATCGATACGGTCAAAGAGAGTATGCTGAAATGACAGCCGCCCTTGAATTAATCGGTGTACGCAAGAATTTTGGCCCGACAGAGATCATTCGGGGGGTGGATCTGCAGGTCAAAAAGGGTGAACTTCACGCCATCATCGGCCCGAACGGAGCGGGGAAGTCGACGCTTTATAACCTGATCAGCGGCATGTATCGCGTCACCGATGGGTCTATTCTTCTCAATGGAGATGACATCACGAACAAAGAACCCTACGATATCAATCGGATGGGCCTAAGCCGCAGTTTTCAGGTTTCGAACATTTTTGCCAAAATGAGCGTGTTTGAAAACATACGCAACGGATTATTATACAATAGCGGCTGCAAATATTCCTTCTGGCGTTTGGTCGACAGAAGAAAGGATGTCACCGAGCGTGCCAACGAAGTGTTGACAAGCACCGGCCTATATCAAAAGCGCGATGTTCCGGTAATGCTGCTTCCCTATGCGGATATCCGAGCCCTTGAGATCGGC
>CAZSON010000559.1:0-1763 GCA_964608375.1 uncultured Desulfobacter sp.
TAATATTTCAAGTTTCGCACCTGGTATTTTGAGAAAAGCCGCATCAGGCATAGGCTGAAAAGAACGTTTTTATTGAAAATTCTTAGATCATTTCGTAAACGATATATGGCACAAATTGTTCCATGCCAAACGAACGAAAGGGCAAAAACATGCTGAAAAAATTTCAATGCCAAAATCCAATCAAGCTTCTGGCGGACGATGAAGTTCAGGATATCCATAACCAAACCCTCCAGGTACTGGAAGAAGTGGGCCTGTATTTTGAAGATGAAGACGCATTGGATATTTTGGGACAGAACGGATGTATGATCGATCAAAAAAAAGGGCTGGCTCGGATTCCAAACCATCTCGTGGAAAAGTCAATTTCTCAATGCCCGCCGAGTTTTACGTTAAAGGGACGAAACCGCAATGATGCAGTCGTGTTTGACCGTGAAACCATTCAGTTTGGTCCATGCAGCGGAATGCGTATCATGGAAATTTTATCAGGAAAGCTCCGACCGGGTACAACCGATGATGCTATAAGAACGGCCCGCCTTGCGGATGCATTGGATATAATGGCCGGCGTTAATATAGGCCTCGGGTTCATATCCGACAGGCCTGTCGAAATCAACCTTGTATGGAACTATGTCATATGCTGTCGAAACAGCGGAAAAATTTTCAGCCTCAGCGCCATGGAAGACAGTGTCAAATGGGGGATTCGAATAGCTGAAGTCTCCGAACAGGATATCATTATCCCCGTATCTTCCACATCCCCTTTGGGATGGAACGTCGAACAGATTTCTTCTGTCAAACATGCGGCAAGATCAGCCCGTCCGATTACCATTCAATCCATGGCAAGCCCGGGAATAACCGCCCCGATAACCCTATCGGGAACAGCTGTCGTCATGAATGCCGAAATTCTCGGCATGCTGGTCTTGGCCCAGATATTGAAACCGGGAATGGGGGTGATCTATAGCTGCTTCACCCTGCCTATGGACATGCGACTCGGTACTCTGGCTTCCGGCAGCATTGAACTCGCCCTGCTTACAATCGTTTCAGCCCAACTAAGCAGATTTTACGGGATCGGCAGCATGATATGGGGCCCCAACACCGATTCGAAAGCGTATGACCAGCAGTGTGGATATGAGAAAGCGATGCAATGGCTGTTGGCCGCCCAATCGGGAATCAACCTGATTTGGGGAGCGGGTATGATTGAAAACCATACGATCTGGTCGGATGGGCAGTTAATCGTGGATGCAGAAATTTGTGAAAGGGTGGGACGATACCTGGATGGAATTGATACCGGCAAAGGTCCTTCGAATCTTCAAATCATTAAAGAAGTGGGACATTTTCCAGGTAACTACCTCATGCAGCCACAGACGCTTCAGGATCTTTCAAAGGAACATTATATCCCCACGATATCTTCCCGACATGACTATGATACTTGGGTAAAACTAACACCGAGGGATCTCATGGAACGTGCTGACGTCGTTGTCTCAAAAGTACTTGATCAACATGAAACCCCGGTGCTCAGCCCGGAGGCGAATCGGGAAGTGGAAAAGATACTTTTTGCAGCGGCAAAAGAAAAAGGGTTGGTATCACCATACCTTTAAGTTTTTCATTTGGTTGAAGGTTAGATCTATATTTGCCTTTGATCGATCGCTACGGACGTTGAAAAAAAATCTCTACCTCTGAAATAAACAAATCCCGGCTTATAACTATATGGATCAATGCCGCTGGCTCTTTATAAGCCTATTTTATTTTTTCGACTTTTTCTAAAACATATT
>CAZSON010000560.1:0-1759 GCA_964608375.1 uncultured Desulfobacter sp.
GAATCAAAGGGCTGCAGGCAGGGGGAGACGATTATCTGGTAAAACCGTTTGCTTTTTCAGAATTGCTGGCAAGAATCCATGCTCTCATCCGGAGAGCAAATGCCGTACCTGAACCGACGAGTTTAAAAGTAGAAGATTTGTCAATGGATATTATCAGCCGGAAGGTTTTTCGTTCAGGATCGCAGATTGAACTACAACCGAGGGAGTTTGCCCTCCTTGAATATTTGATGCGAAATGTTGGAAAAGTTATTTCCAAAACAATGATCATGAAACATGTTTGGAATTATAACTTCGATCCTCAGACCAATATTGTTGAGGTGAGCATTTGTCGATTACGGGAAAAAGTAGATCGGTCATTTGATCACGGCCTGATTCATACCATCAGAGGTATCGGATATGTCCTCGGAGAAAAAAAAGTATAATATATTCGGTACGGTTACTTTTCGACTTACGCTGCAGTATACCATTTTATTTACCGTTTTATCGATTTTAGTTTTTGTTCTCTTCTATATTACACTTACCTCACAGCTCAGAGAACGGATGGATGAAGATTTGTCTCAAAAGTTGATTGAAATTGAAGAGATAAGCCGGAAATACAGCGGCGAAGCTCTGCGCCGGGAGATAATTAGGGAGACGACATCTCGTGGAACAAAGACGATTTTCATTATCATTTATTCCGCCGACCATGAGGTGCTGGCTGTTTCTGATTTAACCGAGTGGAAAGGGATAGAGCTCGACAAAATGGCCATGGATAATCTGTTAGGCGATGGAGTATTTTTCGATACCACCACCATCCCGGGACATCGCTATAAAATCCGAATCATTTCAAAAAGGATTCAGGATGGCAAAATCATCCGGATGGGGCACACCCTCAAAGATGATGAGAAACTAATTAAAAATTATAAGAAGACAGCCGGAATATTTACCGTGTTAATGGTGCTCAGCGGAAGTTTGCTTGGAGGATTTGTCGCCACCCGAGCAATGGCTGGTGTTAAACGGATCGCCCGCTCCGCAATCCGGATCGGTCAAGGCGATTTAACTCACCGTGTCTCATTGAAGAACGAAGGGGAAGAGATCAGCAACCTAGCCATCACTTTTAATGAGATGGCGGAAAAAATTCAACGCCTTGTTACGGAATTAATAGAGGCGACAGACAATATTGCCCATGACCTGCGCAGCCCGGTGACACGGATTCGAGGTATTGCCGAAACTACTTTCACCGGTAGGCAGGAGCTTGATGAATATCGGGAAATGACAGGCATGGTAATCGAAGAGTGTGACCATCTCAACGAGATGATAAACACAATGCTGGAAATCACCGTGGTTGAATCAGGAAATGCAATATTTTCTACCACAAAAGTCGATATGGCAGGGATGATTAAAAACGCATACGACCTCTTTCAGCCTATTGCGGAGGAGAAAAACATCCTTCTAAAAATAAACACGGCCTCAGAACATTTGAAAACACTCGGTGATATGAGCAGGCTTCAACGTGCCATCGCAAACATATTGGATAATGCCATTAAATTCAGCTCTAATGGTGGTGAAATTAATTTATCGATCAAAGGGACACAGCAAAATATCATAATCGTGGTCGCTGATTCTGGGGTTGGGATAGATGAAAACGATTTGTCACGCATATTTGAGCGCTTCTACCGTAAAGATCCAAGTCGCTCCACACCGGGTAGTGGCCTGGGCCTCAGTTTGGCGCGGGCAACCATCCGTGCTCATCAAGGAGATATAACAGTAGAAAGCACTT
>CAZSON010000561.1:0-1758 GCA_964608375.1 uncultured Desulfobacter sp.
AGGGGCGATACGAAAAGCGGTGTCTTTTAGCACCTCGGTGAATATCCCTCCCAGCCCGAACATCACGCAGGGACCGAACCGGGGGTCACGGGTCAGCCCTACCACCAGTTCACGCTGTCCTTTGATCATCTGTTGGACCAATATCGCTTTTCCGGTGCCATTCATAGCTGTTGTGATTTCATTAAAAGCTGATGAGGCTTCCGTATCGTTTCTGACATCAACCCGGATCAGGCCTTTTTCGGTTTTGTGAGAGATATCCGCAGAGCATCCCTTCATTACGACCGGATAACCGATTTTACCGGTGGCCTTGAAAAGTTCCTCTGCGTTGTCCACCAATTCCTCACGGGTTACCGGTATGTGGTAAGACGCTAAGACCTGTTTGGACTCGTATTCAGAAAGCAGAGTTCGTCCTTGCTGAATTGCATCATTTAGTAGTTTCATCTATTCCTCCATCGTTGATTAGCCATTTAGTTTATAAAGAATCATACAGTCAATATCGTTCAGCGAGAGGCAGCTTTCAACTGCGAACAAAAGCGCTTTGTAATCATGAACATCTCCGAAATCCATAGGATTTGACATTTGAATAACGCAACCACGCCGGAAGCCTTCAATTTTTTGCAGGATTAGAAAAGCCCACATAGTCGGATTCTATCACAACTTCCAGAGCCTTCTGGATTTTTCAGGCTTTGTTTTCTCACCACTTTTCCAATGGTTAGTCCCTGAACGAGAACAGAGAAGACAACTACTACGTATGTGATCGCCAGGATGACCTCGCGCGTATATCCGATCGGCACGGACAACGCCACTGAAATACCGCCCCGAAGACCCGCCCAGGTCATGATTACTATGGCGCCCGGCCACCACCTATTTACTTTTGAAACTGTGTAACCGAATTAATCTGTATATCGAGCAGCTCGGCAATCTTTAGCTTGGCCCGTATCCCCTTTGGCCCACCGGCCGTTGCCGTGACTGTCCCGATGCCCAGGTCGGTTCTGATCTCGCGCATCACCGCTTCATCGGTCAAATCAGAAAGGCTTACACTCAGCCTGTCTGCAACATAATTTTTAGCTTCGGCAATTTTCATCCTGCGGGTAATCTGCATCCAGGCCACCAGATCTCCGGCGGTCCGGATGCCTCCCATACCTGCCGCCACAATATGAGCAATCGGCATGCCAAAGGGATCACCGACACCGACCTACAACCCATCCGCCTTGCCGATCTCCACCAATGCCTTCGAAGCCCTTGTCACACTGTCAATAGGCGGTTCATCGAGCATGGGAATTCCCCCGACACCCATACCGACATTGACATGGATAGGTATGTTTGCGACAGAAACTGTCTGTTTAACAAACGTTACAGCACGGGCCAGATTCCACGGGATGGACCTGGCAGTGTCGGTGTTGACGGCCGGACCATAAATGTCAACCCCCGCTGCCTCTGCCGCTTTAACCTGTTGATGGGGGTACATGCCGGCGACCTGTTTTCCATCAAATCGAATCTCTCCGTGCATCCCCATAATAAATTCTCCGGAAGACCCAAATTCCACCCCCATCTCCGGCGCAGCCTGCTTTAGCGCCACCACGGCTTGTAAAGCGGCATAAAAGTCAACGTCACCCGCAGATCCGGCCGTATCGAGATTGATACCCTCGCAACCGACCTCGGAAAGTTTTTTTCCAACAAAAACGATATCACGGGTCAGTTTCTCTGCTGCTCCCTCCTGTGCTTGCCTAGATGCCTTGATCTTTCCTTGATTCATCA
>CAZSON010000562.1:0-1757 GCA_964608375.1 uncultured Desulfobacter sp.
ATCGCCCCTTGAAAATTTGAATGTAATCTCCTATGATCGGAATACAATGGTTAAGGGCTTATCTATATATTTTCGATAAAGGATCGAGATGAACGGGTTGTTTTTCAGATGGATAATTTTGACGGTGTCGATCGTTGTCACCTCTTATCTGATGAACGGGATACATGTCAGCGGATTTTTCTCTGCCTTCTTTGCTGCTGCCATTTTGGGTATATTGAATGCATTTTTCAGGCCGATATTGCTTGTATTAACACTCCCGATAAATATCCTCAGTCTCGGGCTGTTTACCTTTGTTCTGAATGCGGTTTTGCTGATGATGGTTTCCGGTGTAATCCCGGGTTTTGATGTTTACGGGTTCTGGTCAGGTCTATTCGGCTCCCTTTTAATCAGCTTGATCAGCTGGATTATTACCTCTTTTATCAATGATCGGGGTACGCTTGAATATATCGACTTGAAAAAAATCAAGCGGAACAGGTGGAGATAATAAAAATGAATTTTGGCAACAGATTTTTTGTGCTGAAAGGCAATTAAAAGTTGAGAGATTCCCCCGATGGATAGATTAATCATTACAGCGGCCATTACCTGCCGATGACCAAAATCGATATTGAGCAGGTGCGTGCCGAAACGCCGGGTTGTTCACAGGTACTACATTTCAACAATGCAGGCGCGTCTCTTCCACCTGACACTGTCTTTCAGGCAGTGACCGATCACCTGGAGCTTGAACGCCGGATTGGCGGGTACGAGGCCGAGGCCCGTTCGCAGGAAAAGATTGACCGTTTTTATAGCGCCTTTGCGACACTTTTAAATTGTCGGCCCGAGGAGATTGCGTATGTGGAGAACGCCACCCGAGCATGGGACATGGCGTTTTACTCCATTCCATTTGTGCGCGGGGATCGAATTTTAACAGGCCAGACGGAATATGTGAGCAACTACCTGGCTTTTCTGCAAGCTGAGAGGCGTTACGGCCTAAGAATTGATGTTGTACCCAACGACTCTACAGGACAGATCTCCGTCGATCAACTCGAAGCGAAAATCGATGAACGCGTGAAGCTTATCGCCATTACGCATGTTCCGACTCATAGCGGTCTTGTGAATCCGGCTGCAGCAGTTGGCCGGATTGCCCGGAAATATGGGATACTCTACCTCCTCGATGCTTGCCAGTCTGTCGGCCAGATGCCGATCGACATTCAGGAGATTGGATGTGACATGATGTCGGGAACCGGTCGAAAATTCTTACGCGGTCCCCGGGGAACTGGATTTCTATATGTACGTCGGGCATGCATCGAGGCTCTTGAACCGCCGTTTGTTGACCTGCGTGCGGCCACCTGGGTGGATGAAGACAGGTTTGAGTTCAAAAAGGATGCCAAGCGTTTTGAGAATTGGGAAAGCTACGTTGCAGGACGAATCGGGCTTGCACATGCCGTTGATTATGCATTGGGAATCGGACTGCCGGCAATCTGGAACCGCGTTCGTTACCTTGCAGACGTGTTGCGCGCTTGCCTCAGGGAATCACCCGGCATTGTTGTCCGCGATCTGGGTAAAGAACAATGCGGAATTGTCACGTTCACGAAAGAGGCTGAAGCGGCCTCTGCAATTCATAAGCGCCTTTCGGGTCAGGGGATCAACATTTCTGTTTCTACCGTGGAGTCCGCACTTCTCGATCTGAAATCCCGTGGACTGGAAGAAGTTGCGCGAGCCTCGGTCCATTATTTCAACACAGATGGAGAAATTGAAAGATTCTGTGAAGCACTGGATAA
>CAZSON010000563.1:0-1753 GCA_964608375.1 uncultured Desulfobacter sp.
TCACAATCTGTCAGATATTGCGCTCCGGCCACGCTAGCTGCCGGCCCTGAAAGTATGGTTTCAACCGGGCGTTCCCTTGCCATTTCCGCGCTCATCAAGGTTCCATCCCCCTTAACCACTACTATCGGCGCTTTGATTCCGCGCTTGAGTAACACCTCTTCTATATTATCCAACAAAGCGATGGATCTGGGAATAATCCGGGCATTTAAAACCGCGGTCATGGCGCGTGTTTTAAAGTTTAAAAGATCGGACAGTTCGTGTCCACACGTAACAAAAAGACCTGTTTCTTCATGCAGAAGTCTTTTCACCTGCAGTTCATGCGCGGGGTTTATGGTACCCGCAAAACCCGAAACCGCAAATGCCTTTACCTGAAAACGTTTCACCATCTCCCGGGCAACTCGACGCACCTGGAGGTCATTTACCGGATCTATCTCTTTTCCGGTTATCTCAAGTCGACCCGAAATAGTTGACTTCGGCTCATACTTTATATCCCCTGGGTCAAAAAGACCATAGGGCGGCATCAGGATCAGTCCCACTTCCTGGCCTTTGCCCTCCACAATTGCGTTGGTTGCCAGGGTAGTTGATACAGCTACTAACTCCACGACTTTCAATTTTTCAGTATCGAGCCCGGCCAGCGCCTCCTCAATGCCTTCGGTCAGGTTCCACCTGGTTGTCAGTGCTTTATTTTTGCTACATACCCTGTCAGCGGACAGATCATATATCACTGCGTCGGTAAACGTCCCTCCGGCATCGATTCCCAGGCCGAAATCTATTTCCCGCTTATTGTTCAAACTATAATGATTTTCCTCGGCTCTTACCCAAAATCTTTTGGGCTTTTTGTCGCCGATTTCGGTTTTCTTCCAAATCGGATCGGCCCTGACGCCGTCGCTTTTTGGGTCATGTTCAATCCGGTGTTTGGGCGGTACAACCAATATTTCTTTGGTTGTAGACTCCGTACAAATCAATTTCTCTAAAAGAGACAAATTTCCCTTTATCACCTCATATTTCCAATTATACTCCTTTGCCATTGATTTTGCATAATCCTCGTAAGCTCGAGAATTCTCAACCCCTGTATCGATGAAGGCGGCTCGCTGATAGTTTCGTTTCCAACTGTTTAAAAATTTAAATGTTTCCCTGGCATCTTTCTCACCGTATTTTTTAACCAGGTCGTCATATTTAATTTTCTCATCCCCAAAGTAGGCCCAGCGTCGTCTTTGGGACAACGGTTCTGCTTTTTCTTCATACCAACCGGCCGAAATGTAATAAGTGCCCGGGTAGCGCGAGAATTCATCTTTATATGCCTGATTGCTGCCGAGAAACATTGCGATGCAATCGTGTGCTTTTGGAATGACCAGTGGAATATCTCTTGCTTCCACTCCCACGGTACCCCTTCCGCAGATGCCATAACCGATTGCTATCCGATCGTATTGACCGGATCCGGACACCTCGTCAATCGCTTCCTGAAGCTGTTTCCTCAGTTCCATCGGTTTTTCATGCAATCCTCCTTTTAAAAATCGCATGGAAATATCCAGATTAAAATTCTCTGCCAATCGTTTGATATCAATAGACAAAACGCCACATGCAATCACATAAACCCGTTTGGGGGCGGTTTTTGATGAATTTTCTTTTTTATGAACGTCAGACATAAAATATTTCCTTAATTATGGGTACAGTACAGCATCTGGTGTTGCCTGATGCGGTTTTTCTCAAAATATCAGACGCGAAACGTTAGTAAATATTTGTTTGTTAAAAA
>CAZSON010000564.1:0-1749 GCA_964608375.1 uncultured Desulfobacter sp.
CCTTCATTTCGAACAACCGAAAGCTCGGTCCTCGATTTTCTTATCCCGTACATCCCTGCCAGGGATAAAATTGTCAGCGTCAGCAGACAGGCGATCAGGATAAAGCCTTTTTCGCTGTTTGGAATTATTTTTTTCGTTTTTTTCATGGCTCCTCGAAAGCTGGGGTTACAGGTTGCGTCCCCTGACCCGCGCATTATAGGTGCGGCTGATTGTTCCGACCTGGCCTGCCGGCGCCTGTGCCGTCAATGAGATATCGATCTGTTTGATATCCTGAAGATTTGCCGGCGCTACAGGCGCGGCAATGGTGTTGCCGTCTTTATCCAGATAGGAAAATGAGAGGGCGGTCACATTTTCGATCAATGCCTGGGTGTCCTGGCTTGCTGTTCCCTCGTATAAAATCTGGTCAAGCTGGTTATTGGGTGCATCCAATAGATAGGTGACCTTTTCCTGATTCGTATTGTTAATCGCCCCGTCCATGTTCTGATCCGCAGTAAAGCGGAGCTTTGTTGCGGTGGCGACTTCGATTCCCGCAGACGCTGAACTATACGGGTCAAGACCGGCCATCCGTATGTCCTGAACCATAAAATCGATACTGAAACGCACATCCTGCTGCACATCTGCAACCACGCTTTCTGTGGTCAGGGATCGGGTGATAATCGTATAGATGGCGTATACCGATGGGATGAAGATCGATATCATGGCGATGGTGATTAATACCTCTATAAGCGTAAAACCGCCTGCCGAAGGCCTGGCAACATGGTGTGATTTTTTTAATTTTAAAAATAATGACAACATACGCCTCAGATACCATTTCCCCGTGCAAGAGATGTCAGCACCACGCTCCGGGGTCCCCCAATCCGGGTCCACTGGATCGTGACGGTTATCTGCCGCGAGAAAGCAGAGTAGTTGGCAATGGTCCAGGAGCGGTTATAGATTCCGCCGGCATTCCCGTTTTCATCTACCGGGTTATTCGGGTCATTAAAATTGCCGGCAACAAGGGCGCTGAAGTCCCGGTTTTTCAGCGTCTCCAACTGAGTCAGGGCCAGCATGTTGGCCTGAGTGAAGACATTGCCGGTTGTATTGTTGCGCACAGACCACCACTGCATCGTGGTGGTTGCCAGAATCCCGAGGGCAAAGATGCTGATCCCGATCAGCAGCTCAAGGAGTGAAAACCCTTTTTCATTACCATCAAATAGATGTCGTTTATTTCTTATACTCATCTTCATGATGTTGCCTGTTTATCTACCATCAATTCAGACGTCCCAGCCGGTTCATGACAATCTGCCGGGTGCCGGTTGAACCGGAAATCACCACCGTGCCGAGAACGCCCGGTAATCCCCTCCCGTCAAACCGTGTTCGATCGTTAACAAAGGTCGTAGCGGCGAGATCGATCGTAATCCCGGCCTCCAGTTGCCGGTTTCTATAAAGGATTTCACTTCCATCCTGAATCCAGTTGTCTGCAATGCCGCCTCCGGCGCCGTTATCCATAAAAATTTCATAGCGGTTACTAACAACGCCATTGTTGTCAGGGTCAAATAAAACCGCCACTGTCGCGTTCTCCCGGATCGCTCTCTTTTTTGCCATTTCAAGGTCTCCGCGGAGGTTTTGTGTAGCACCGATCAGCTTTGAATTGGCGCGCCATGCAATGAAATTCGGTATCGCGAAGGCCATCAAAATGCCTCCGATGGCGATGGTAATGAGAAGCTCTACGATTGTGAATCCGGCATTTTTGCTCATGTTAGATATTTC
>CAZSON010000565.1:0-1747 GCA_964608375.1 uncultured Desulfobacter sp.
AGGAGGCCGTTGTGAAGATTCGGTTTTTTATCTTGCTGATCTTTTTGGCTTTTTGCTTTCCCTATCCGGCCCCAGCGGCTGAAACCTACCAGGGACCGGACGACGAAAGAGCCATCGAGGCTGCACAAAACGCAATAAAGCGTCTCGGACCGGAGCGGGGCGGTATTTCATTTTCCGGTAAAATTATCGACATTATCGGCATCAGACCGATATCCATATCCGGTAGATCCATTGAAATAAGCAAAGCTCTAAAAGATTTGGGCGCCAGGCAGATCGGCACTGAGATTCAGATCTCCCTCTCGGGAGATATTCTCTTTGATTTTGACAAATGGACCATTAAAAAGCAAGCGGAAGCGTCTCTGCTGAAACTGGCAGAAGCGATCGAGAGGCTCAGGAAAAAAAAGATCATTATCGAGGGACATACCGATTCAAAGGGTTCCGAAGACTATAATCTGAAACTTTCGCAAAAAAGGGCCGAATCCGTCAAAAGTTGGTTTATCTCAAAGGGGGGACTCGCAGAGATCGAGTTCGAAACAAAAGGCTTCGGAGAGTCAAAACCGGTGGCACCCAACACTAAAACGGACGGCTCGGATAACCCGGAGGGCCGGACCAGGAACAGGCGCGTTGAAATTCGAATACCCTATTGAAATAAAATAATTTCAGGGTTTTCGATGGATTTTCGAAAGGTCTTTATAAATCGCTCAGCTCCGTATCCGTTAATGATCCGATGGTCAAATGTCATGCTGTAGGGCAGGGTCGGCCGGATCTCGATTTTTCCGTCTCGTGCCACTACCTGGTCTTCAATAGGCCCCACTGCCAGAATCGCTGCTTCCGGTTCGTTTAAGATCGGTGTTTGAAACCGGCTTTCTCCTTCCCTGCCGATTGTGGTCAGGGTAAAAGTACCGCCTGTCACCTCGTCGGGGAGCAATTTTCCGTCTTGTGCTTTCTCACTGAGCTCTTTGATGGTTTTAGAGATATCGATCAGTGCTTTTGCATCAGCGTTTTTCACCACCGGAACAATCAACCCATCTTCTTCAATGGCCATTGCAACTCCGATATTAATATCTTCCCATTTTATTATTTCATTGTTAATTAGACTGCAGTTGATATCCGGATGATGTTTGAGGGTTTTTGCCAAGAGATAGACAAAAATGTCCACATAGCCGATTTTTCCATCAGTTGTCTGCGACTGCTTTAGCAATCTTTTACGAACCTTGACAATTTTGCTGGCATCCACCTCGCCCATTACTGTCATTTGTGCGGAACCGGTCAGACTTTTATACATGTGATCGGCAATCGATCGGCGCATCCCCTTTAGCGGCTCTCTATAACAGATTCTTCTTCCATGAAACCGCTCCGAAGATGGCAGCTCTTCCTGCCTTTCTGTGATTGCTCTTTCAATATCATTGCGTGTGATTCTGCCTCCCGGTCCTTCCCCTTTAACACGGGTAATATCGATGTCGTGCGCTTTGGCAATCTTGCGGGCGACCGGTGTAATCCGGATCGCCTGTTGATCGGCAACTCTTTGTTTTGAAGGCGCTGTCACTGAGTTCGCGGATGATGCAGCAACGGAAGATCCGGCTTTTTTACTCTCTTCACTGGCAATTTCGCTTGGAAAGTCTTTTTGCGCCTGTTTGTAAGCCTGTTTTGTTTCAGCGATGATCCCGACCACCTTTTGCACCGGCACTTTTTCACCCTCTACGCTCAATATGTGAAGAAATCCCGAGCCTTCTGCTTCTATCTCCCA
>CAZSON010000566.1:0-1746 GCA_964608375.1 uncultured Desulfobacter sp.
ACAACTGGGTGGCATATTCGTTAAATTCCCAGTCTGTAACATGCTTGCGAAACCGTGCCAGTTCGTCCTCTTTAAGCGCGACAAATGCCCGGATCAATTCAGGCCCCAGCGCATCACAGAGCACGGTATCAGCCTTCAGTTCCGTTAAGGCATCGTTGAGATAAAAGGGTATGTATTCATAAATGCCTGGCTCCACCCCGTAAATGTCTCCCACCGCGTGCTCTCCCGGGTCGATCTTTTTCTCAATGCCGTCCAGTCCTGCGGCAAAGGCGGCGGCAAAGACCAAATATGGATTGGCATCCGCACAGGGCGCCCTGTTTTCAACACGTGTGGCCGAACCTCTCTCTTCGGGCACACGACAATAGACTGTTCGATTATCCAGACCCCATGCCAGGTAGTAAGGCGCAAAGGAGTCGGGGACGTACCTTTTATAGGAATTGATGGTTGGCGCCAGTATGGCGGACATGCCCTTTGCATGTGCCATTTGTCCTCCGAGAAAGTGCCGCATCAAATCGGACATCCCGAATTGACCATCCGGTTGATCAAAGAGGTTCTTTTGAGTCTTTTGATCGTTCAAGGAGAGATGAATATGGTATCCGCTGCCGCCGCCATCGGTTGTCGGGCGGCTCATAAATGTCAGATGTAAATTGTTCTGGAGCGCAAACTCCTTGCAGATATATTTGAAAGTGAAAGTTTGATCGGCTGTATCGAGCGCATGGCCATGCATCCAGTTTATCTCCCATTGACTGGGAAAAAACTCGTGATTGAGGCATAGAATATCGATCCCCACATTGAGCAGATGATTCTGCAGGGTTTGCATTAGCCCGATGCGATCCAACATCGGGTTTTGCTGATAAATGGAGGATGGGATCGGATTATATAATTCTCCAGGACCGTTTTCACCGATGTTGTAAATAAAAAATTCCAACTCAGAGGCTGAAACCGGTCGAAGCCCTCTGTCTTCATATTTTTTTAAAACCTTTTGGAGAACATAACGCGGGTCGACCGGAATAGGCTCTCCCCCCCTGAACGCATTACCGATCAAACGGGCTGTTCCTTTAAGATGGGGCAGAACAGCATAGGTGGAAAGGTCGGGGACTATGGTCATGTCTTTCCACTCGATCTCATATCCGCATCCAGTATCCGGGGCCACGTCATTGGCCAGGTTGATGCCATAGATGGCCTGCGCGAAGTTGAGCCCCTCTTCTGCTATTCTCTCGAGGTGTTTGACCGGCGCCATTTTGTTCCGGCATATCCCATAGAGATCCGGGTATTCTATCCGCAGGGTGTCAATATTATCTGCCTTTATCCTTTCCTGAATTTCTTTAAGCTCCATCTTGCCCTCCTTTTCTTAATAATGGGAATAATTTGGAATTATTCCTACATTATTAATTAATTATTGTAATATTTCATTCATTAACAGTTGTCAAGGGAAAAAAACAGATTTAACGGAAAATGCTGTTTGAACGGATATATCTAAATATATTAGCAATATATTCAATTGGTTAAGTATGTAAGAAAATGAATATTTTCTTACATCAAGATCTTTAATAAGATTTAAATATGTCAATAGATATCAGAGTCCGGGGGGACCTGCACTGATTTCTCCCTGAAAGGGAGTATCGGTTCTGCAACAAAAAAGTGCCGAAAGTTAAGGTATTTCGATCTTTTTATAATTAAAACTGACAGAGCGCAGCGATACCTCAACTTTAGATCACTTATAACTTTAGATCACTTGACACTTCG
>CAZSON010000567.1:0-1734 GCA_964608375.1 uncultured Desulfobacter sp.
TTGATCTTCAACCGGGTGATGTTCCGAAAACCTTCGCAAACATTGATGATCTGATAAAGGATGTCGGGTTCAGACCCCGGATACCGATTGAGGTCGGGATCAAGCGCTTTGTCTCATGGTATGAGAGGTATTACAATAAGCAGAATACCTAGAGGTATCCTCAAACACAAGATTTTCAAATCGATACACGGAGAATCGGTTTAAAGATCAAACCGAAGGCCAGAATTAAAATGAAATACAGTATGATCGGATCGGTTTGCCAGGCTAAAAAAGGGTAACTTGCACGTTCATATGAAACGGTGATCGATTTAAACGGAGAGGTTTTTGCAATAAATTCCTCTCCGTTGTTTATAAACAGACCGCTCAGATCCCATTTCCTTTTTTCCGGAGAAAACCGCTCTTTGGTCATCGCAGTGATTATTTTTTTCTCAACCGTTTCTGCTGTTCCATCAAAGGATATCTGAAAAAACTGTCGCTCTGTTTGTAAAGGGATGACTTTTGCCCGCCAGATGACGGTTGCTTCGGACACCATGCGAAGTGGTGGTGTTTCAATCTGTATTCCCCTTGAGGTATTCCACTTAATTGTTTCAAGACTTTTTTCAATATCCGGTGTCCTGGTCTTGTCCAGTTTGGCTTCAATCATAAAATGATCATCTTCTTTGAGCGGTAGATAACCATATCGATTGTTTAATTGGACGGTTAAGACCATAAGGGGCAGAAAGATCACAATGAGGGGAGTTAAAATATATTTGAGATAAATCAGTTGATAACCGAATATGCTTAACACAATTTTAAGGGTTAAAATCGGCTGGTCCTTGTATAATCTGATGGAGAAGATGTGGCCCAAAATCCTGTTTTTATAAAACCGTATCATCTTCTGATTGGATAACTTTTTAAATATAACCAAAAATAAAAGGGCGCTTAAAGCGCTGATAACAATAAAATCGATATACCACGGACCTTTCAAAAGCGGTAACCAGATCAGATCAAAAAAATGATTCAAGGCGATAACCATATTTTCCATATGTCAGCGTCTCTCGTTTAAACGGTATGTCAACTGTAAACAGCTTCGGTTAAGATATGTACCCGAGTCCCTGCAACCTCTTGACAACATCCTCATCATTATCCCATGTATCAGGAGTTTCTACGATTTTTTCAAGCAGATGAGATACAAATTCTTCCACAGAAGCATATCCTGCGTTTTGGGATACCTGCCTCACTTTTTGATATAAATCTTTCTCTATTTTTATTTTTGCCATTTCGCACCTTGACTAAAGTTTAAATTTGATATAGCGGTTTTCCTCGCATCTTATCATCCGGCGAAATGCCGAATTCTTTGAGAATGGTAGCCGTAATGTCGATTAGGGCGGGGTTTTGCTTGCTTACCTTTTTATTTGTAACTAAAAGCGCCGGAACCAGATTCGGATCGATGCAGTGGTCGCCACTCCATTTGTCAAGATTATCTGTAATCGCTTCCTTGGAAAATCCACCGAGAATGCTTTCCCATGAGGTCCGGTAACCTAAGTTCCACCCGACGATCAGATCAGGTGCATGGGGATTCTGTTTTTGTTCCTCTTCAGATATGATCCACACGCCGGAGACCGCCCTTGTTTCGGTTTTGGCATCAACGAGATTCAAAAGGTCGCGGCGGATATTCTCGAGCAATTTTTGTCGCCGGCCGGTTTCGACCGTGCCATATTTTTCTCGTCCCTTTAAATTCAGATAGATTGAATT
>CAZSON010000568.1:0-1730 GCA_964608375.1 uncultured Desulfobacter sp.
AGCTAAAACTTTATACACTTTTGGAGATAATTCAATATGATTACTGCAAAAATTACTTTCTTATCGTTGCTAAAGGATAGGATCGGAGCCAAAGAGTTAAACATGGCTTTAGAAGATCAATCCACAATTAAAGATCTATTTTCGAAATTATTCGAAAAATTCGGAGAAGATATGAAAAAAATATTAATCAAAAATACGGGTGATTTAAATGATCAGGTCGTTATTATGATTAATGAAAAAAATATCCGATCCGAGGATAACCTGGATACCAAAATTCACAATAATGATGAAATTATATTCCTGCCTGCCATCGCAGGGGGTTAATTTTTTTGGTTTCGCAAAAAGTCCAATTTTAGCTGAAAATTATATTAATCGTACCAGCCCCTTGAAAGGCATTTGGCTAAGACAGGCTATCCAGGGCCTGCCCTATATCTTCGCAGATATCTTCGATGGCCTCGATTCCGGTAGAAAATCTGATCATATTGGCAGGGATAGAGAGCTTTTCCCTGGTCGGTTCATCCTTGGAAGAATACTGGGAAGAATAAGGGTGAAGCACCATGGTTTTACAGTCACCCAGGTTTGCCAGATGATAGATCAACTGAAGGTTTTTTATGAATTGAAAGCAAGCCGGCTGATCCTTCAACCCAAAGGTGAGCATGCCGCCAAATCCCTTGCCCCCAAACTGTTTCAGGGCAATACGGTGTGAGGGATGATCCTCCAGCCCCGGATAATTGACCCAAAGCACCTCAGGTCTGTTTTTCAGGTACCGCGCCACCTCCATCGTATTTTTCATGTGCCGCTCCATACGAAGCGCCAAGGTGTCGAGGCCGATCATGGTAAGGAAAGAATGAAAGGGTGCGCTGGTTGTGCCGAAATTTATGTGATATTCCCGCCAAACTTTGTCGAGCAGCGCAAGCTGCCCTTTCCTGTCGATAAAGGGCTTGAAATCCGGAAAGCGTTCGTTCGACCAATCAAAATTTCCGCCGTCAATAACCGCTCCACCCAGCGCACCACCATGTCCGCTCAAATACTTGGTGGTTGAATGAATCACCACATCGGCTCCCAATTCTAAGGGGCGGCAAAGGTACGGCGTCGGCAGGGTGTGATCAACCAGCAGAGGAACACCCTGTTTGTGAGCGATCAAAGCTGTTTGAGCTATGTCCGGAACATCCATCTTGGGATTTCCGATGGTTTCCAGGTAGACAAAGCGAGTTTTGGCATTGATCGCCTTTTCGATGGCCGCCGTATCGGTGGAATCGACCAGGCGTGCCGTGATGCCATATTTTTTAAAAACGCCATTGAAAAGGTTATATGTAGACACAAAAAGAGAGCTTCCGGCTACAAATTCATCGCCGGCACGAAGCAGAGCCATACACGTGTTGTTGATAGCCGCCATGCCTGAAGCCATCACCAACGCACCAAGCCCTGCTTCCAAAACGGTCAGCTTTTCTTCCAGTATCCGGTTTGTCGGGTTTGTAAGCCGCATGTAAATATGATCATCACGCTTACCCTCAAAGGTCTGGGTCAGATTCTCCGCCGTGGCGTGCCGATGGGAGACGGTCTGAAATATGGGTGGCAAAGTTGCGCCCTCCCAATCTTCTGGTGACTGAGCAGCGTGGATAACCTGTGTATGGAACCGGTACTTCTTTTTTTGATTCATGTTCTACCTCCATTGAAATTAATCGACTTCTCTTTTCAGCATCCCGGCTTCTCTTGTCTAAATAATATTT
>CAZSON010000569.1:0-1718 GCA_964608375.1 uncultured Desulfobacter sp.
AAAGGGATTGTGGTATTAGATGCCGATCAAAAACAGAATCAGAACCTCTGTTTGCATCTGGAAAAAAATTGTTATAAAGCCACTCCCATTTACTCGCTCGAAAATCTGCTGGAGAGGCTAAATGAAATTGATTATCTGGCGGTAATTATGGATATCGATACCATTGCGATCGATAATCGTACTGTCAGAGAACTTACAATCAAGTACCCCGGTGTTTATTTTTTCTGCCTGTCAAAGGATCGGTTTCATCCTGAATTAAAAGATGCCATATGCTACCATATTTATGCATGCCTCAATAAACCGGTCGACCTGGATGAACTTTTTTACTGGCTAAGGAGTATTTATGAAGATGAAAATGAAGCAGACCAATATACAGAATCGGAATCGTGATTACCGTATTTTTTTTATTGTTTTAGGCGCCATACTGATAGGAACCCTATTTTTACAGGGTACCGGTTTCGCGGCTGAAGCGCAAAAACAGACCCGGATGGAACTGCCGTCACCGGAGATTCCCCAGCCCCAACCTTTCTGCGGTTACTGTCACATTCTCACCTATCCAAAAGTCGTTCAAAAAGAGTATCGGCTGTGGAAAAAGAGCAAGCATAACCAGGTCGGCTGTGTCGAGTGCCACTATCCGCCCAAATCAAAGACCGCCGCTTCTGCAAAAGCAGGGCATATCCCGAGTCAGCCACCGGGCCGCTTTTCTTACATTTCCTTAGGGGGCGAGACGATCCAGACCAAACCGCATATCGCAGATGCCAGTTGCCTGAATTCAAACTGCCACGGGAAGCCGGATGATCAATTCAGGACCAAGGAGATAAAATTCACTGAAAAAGTTCGCTTTGTCCACAAACCGCACTTTAATAAAAAAAATCAGATCGAGGGTCAACAGCTTCACTGCACCTCCTGCCACCAGCACCAGACAGATCAGAAGAAATTTGAAGTGAGCAAGACAGTCTGTGTTCTCTGTCATTTCAAAAATTCAAAATTTAACCAGGACCGGGCCAAATGTGAATTGTGCCACCAACTGCCGAAAAAACCGATTCAGACATCGGGTGAAAAGCCGATCACGCACCAGATATTAAAAGAGGCGAAAGTGGCGTGCCTCAGTTGCCATATTGAGATGATCCAGGGGATGGGAAACGGCAAATATGAGGCATATTTTGAAAATGGGCAGCTTAAAGCCACTCTTGTGATGGATGCCGGCGCCATGAAAAAGGAGAGCTGCACCGGTTGTCACGATCAAACCGCGTGGCTCAAAGAGGCAGGGAACAAAAAACTGATGCATGAAAAACACGTGGCGATTAAGACCGCTCGCTGCCTCGATTGCCATCAGCCGATCAGGCATGTCAAGGCTGTTTTAAAGCTGGACGATAAACCCGGCGGGGAGGCGGCCGCTCGGGTGACCTGCAAGTCCTGTCATTTCGAACCGCACCGATATCAACGGATGCTGTCCGAAGGACAGAAGATGGAAGGCGTGCCGAAAACGCCCGATTTCATGTACCGGGTCCGGACAAGCTGTTTGGGTTGCCACATTGAAAAACATGAAACCGAGCATGGACAGGTCGTGTTGAAAGCTTCGGGTAAAGCATGCATACGGTGTCACACCAAAGAGCACGCCAAGATGCTCAAAGACTGGAAGACCGATCTGGCGCAAAATATAAAGGATGCCGAAGATGAGGAAAAGGAAGCGCTGGAGGCGCTTTCCGAGGCAAAAG
>CAZSON010000570.1:0-1702 GCA_964608375.1 uncultured Desulfobacter sp.
TAAAAAAAAATCTTTTCAGGCGGACGTCTTTCCGGAACGTATTCTACCGGTATTTTTCCTTCATTCCACTTTTTTGATACATAAAGGTTGCAGTAGCAACTTCCATACGCTTCAACATCGGACGTTCGATAAATACAAGGGCAAAAAATATCCTTGTCTTTTTCTCTATCTCCGGATGCGAGCCTGCAGGGGCAGGCCATATATCCATATCGCTCTTTGTTGAACAGAAGTGATTCCAAAAGTTCAAAGACTTTTTTCTTATCTTTATTGAAAAAATAACCTTTCGGTTCCTGTGTTTTTTTCAGCTTATGGTACAGCTTTGCGATTTCCATTAAAGTCCCAATGCCTCCTTTATCTCTTTTTCTTTGAACCCGACGATGACGGTTTCACCGATGATGATGGTCGGAAAGGAGCATATGGGATTAAACTTTCTAACATCCGCAAGGATCGCTTTCCTTTCTTCCCCTTCGAGCAGGTCGACATCGACAACATCATATTTTACGGTGCACTCTGTTAATAATTTTTTTGTCGTTCTACAGTGGCTGCATGTACTAAGGGAATAGATTTTAACCGGTGGTGTGGGCATGTCTGACATCCTTTCACTTTTTCATTCTTTAAGCGTTAAAAAATATCTGGAAATAGAGCAGAAAATATTTTAATATAAATTCCTGAGCCTCAGGAATTGATCTGTCCGCCTCAGGTGAAACCTGTTCCTGCCGTACATGTAAAACAGTGATTGCCGACAGCGATGGGGGTTCCGGGTTCAGGTGGATTATTTACTTCCGAAACATGCGTTTTCCGTGTTCCGAGAAAGAGACCGGCTGCTTGATTAAAGTCGCAGTCAAACAGGTAACCGTCCCACGAGACAGATACCAGATTTCGACACATGAGTCCTTTAATCGCACAAGGGTTAAAAGCAGAAATAAGTTTATCCATGTAGCTTTCGAAGTTGCCTGACTTGACCAGCCATGTCCGAAACCTGCCCAAAGGCACGTTGGCAAAGGTATAAAGACGGTTAAAACAAATATCCCATTTCTGCTTGACGATCCTATGGAATCTATTTTCCGTTTCAACCTGGGAGGGCGGCAAAAACGATCCTGAAGGATTGACAACAAGATCAAGTTTGAGATCGGTTTTATCTTTTCCATATCCGATCTCATTAAGGGTTTTGAGAGTGTCGATGCCCGATTGAAAACTCCCTTTTCCTCTAAATGATTCTAGTTGAACCTCGTTTAAAGAGGGGAATGATGCCACGATGGTTGTCCCGGATTCCTTCAGGATGTTCATGAGGCGGCTAAATTTCCGGGAAAGTGCCGTCAGGTTGGATCGTAATATGGTTTTTGAGGCATGAGAGGAGATGCTTTTAATAAAATCTCCCAAATCCGGATGCAACTCGGGTGCACCACCTGTAATATCAATGGTTTCAAAATGGCCACATCTTGCAAATTCAATCACCTGACTCATGGTGTTTCGAATCATCATTTCCGCTCTACCCGGGCCTGCATCCATATGGCAATGACGGCAAGTTTGATTGCACCTCAGACCGATGTTGATTTGCAGGGTGGTGGTTTTATCTCTTAAAAGCGTTATGCCATGTCTGTCGAGTGTTTGCTGAAAAGGGGTGATATCGGTTGTGTCGATTGCTTGGCCGGATAGATCGTTTTTTTTCTGCTCAGACAACATCGTTAGATCTTCCCTTTTG
>CAZSON010000571.1:0-1697 GCA_964608375.1 uncultured Desulfobacter sp.
AAAGAGCGCCTTGAAAAAGAATTAAAACAGTTTGATGAGCGGTCTTAAAGGCTTTTGCATTTGCCATACGGGCTGAAGATAGTTACTATAGCTAACGGAAACAATAAATGTCTTTAGTTGCCAATACAGTCTCACCTGAACTACGAAAAGACCGTCGAAAATTTTTGCTGCGGCTCTCATGGGCCGGGTTAAACCTCGCTTTGGCCACCTTCTTTGCAGCGGTATTAAAATTTGTTCGGCCCGGTGTGTCCAGCCGGCCCGCCGTGTCGGTTAAGGTCGGTTTTCCGGATGATTATAAGCCCGGTCAGGTGGTCTATCACAGCGGTAGAAAGCTGTTTATGGTACGTAATGAAAAGGGCTTTTTATCTATTTCCGCCCGTTGCACACATCTGGGATGTATAGTGGAATGGAACAGGGATCATAACATGTTTTTATGCCCATGCCACGGGGGAAAGTTCGACGCAGAAGGGAAAAATGTGGCAGGTCCCCCACCCCGTCCTCTCGATCTGTTTGCCATCAGGCTCGATGACAATGGAGCTCTCGAAGTAGATCAGGATTTTTTGATCAAACGGACAGGAGGCCCTGCTCCACGTTTTCAGACTGAAAACGCCTAAACCAGCCTTACCGCTCCGCCGGTCGATGCGGGTTAAAGTTTATAAAAATGACCTTAAAACTACTCCCGGAAGTTAAACGAAAAATATTTCGAACCGGTCTGCCTCGCACGCCGGCAGATGAGTTGCAGGCGGTGCGGCGTACGGTTTTCCTGCACCTGCATCCGATGCGGTTGTCTGCAGATAGAATGAAGATCAGTTTCACCTGGTGCCTCGGGGGGTTAAGCTTCCTGTTATTTTTAGTAACAGTCTTCAGCGGCGCTCTTTTAATGATCTATTACCGGCCAACCCTGGAAAATGCATATGCCGATATTTTAGATTTGCAATATACGGTTTTTCTAGGAGGATTTTTTCGTAACGTCCATCGCTGGGCCGGACACGGCATCGTGATCACCGTTTTGCTGCATATGTTTCGCGTTTTTTATACAGGATCATATAAACCACCACGTGAATTCAACTGGATGGTCGGCGTCTGTCTCCTTTTAATTATATCGGCTTTTGCATTTACAGGCTACCTGCTGCCATGGGATCAGATCTCATACTGGGGGACGCGCGTGGGCGCCAATCTACTCCATTCGGTTCCTTTTATAGGGGCTGATGGTCCCTTTGGGAGTGCCCTTGGACTCACGTCTGACCGGGATATCACCTTTTTTTTATTAGGAGATTCTGATCTCGGCCCGAGGGCTCTGGTCCGCTTTTACAGCCTGCATGTCTTTATTCTACCGCTTTTAGCCGCAATTTTTTTAATGGTTCATTTCTGGCGGGTGCGCAAAGACGGTAATCTGGCGACGAGGCTTTAGGTGCTAGCAAAACCGCCCACCTTTCAAACATCTATGCATCATAATTACAAAACCGATTCGTCCCAAGGAGATCGATTGCCGAAAAAATTTCCAAAATGTACGGTCAAAGCAACCGGGAAGAAGCATCCTTCTGTCAACCGGCCGGTCTATCCTGAATTTCTGTTCAAAGAATTTCTGGCAGCCCTTGGCTGTTTATTGGTTCTGGCCCTGCTGGGCCTGCTGGTTGAAGCGCCTTTGGATGTACCGGCAAACCCGGATTTCACGCCAAACCCCGCCAAAGCGCCCT
>CAZSON010000572.1:0-1693 GCA_964608375.1 uncultured Desulfobacter sp.
GTCGATTCCATCAGCGATATTGTTTTCTATAATCATTCTTTGAGCATAGCGTTGGATAAGCTTGGGGGCTGATCGGGTCATTTGATTTGTGATTAAAAAAGTCGGATCCTCATGGCCGAAGTCAGCAATTACCAATTGGCGTATAGGGCCATGGTAATCTTTAAGGGAGATCTTACGATCCAAAATTTTGGGGGTTTTATAGATACGTGAGACCGCATCGAGCTTAATACGCCTCCAGGCCGATAGGGGCTCTAAATGAATCTGCTGAAGCATCTGGCGTGAACGGCGTCTGAGTGTGATAAAGTCAACGCCCCATTGGTTTAGCTTGCTTAGATTGGCATATGTTGTCAGTTTCGAGTCGAAAATGAGCTCTTTGGGTAAATGCGCGCAGCGCTGTTTCCAATAGTCGACAAAGGTAAGGATTTCGTCATTTTGCTCGTTTTTTCGAAGATCGCTGTTACCATAGCAAAACACGTGGGTTGAGGCATCTTGTGCAACAAAAGCGAGAATGCCCTTTTGACGTCTGCTGCGTTTTGATACATAATGCTTTTCTACCAGAGCATTTTCTCCGTGAAAAGGGATGGTATGGAAATCCAGGTCAAAGGATACCCCCTGTTGTAAACCAAGATTGGCCATAGCATCAAACCACAAACACCTAAGTTTTGGATAGCATTGGGCATCTATCCGGCTGCTGTATTCGGTAAGGAAAGCACGTTTGGGACACATATTCAGACCTGCGAAAAGTGCCAATCCTTCATCAAGCACATAGCTCATGACATGACTATGTCGGGCGGAACCAAAGAGTTTTAACCCTAAAAGAGAACGCATGGCATTTGCAGCGGGGATCATTTTTGATCCCGGCAATCCTGCCTCTGCCACGATTGCATCAAACGCAATGCAAGCCAGGAACGGTACGAAGAGAAAAAGCCCCCCAAACTTGGTGTGCACACGGCGCGGGCTCAGATCAAGCTGGCGTATGTCTGCAACATCCGCGGCTGTGGGGCCTGTCACCGGCGGCCGTTCATCATCAGGGCGTCTTGGCAGTTTGTGGAAACCTTCTTCTTTTAAAATGCCCGATACACTGACAGGGCTCAGCTTATGCCCCCTGGTTTCAAGAACCGTGCTGATGTCATAAATGGAGAGATTTTCTTTTCTTAAAGCAATCACTTGTTCGCGGAGCTTGTCTTTTTTATCAGCCCTATGAGCTCCTTTAGCCGGTGGAAGGAAAAATTGGCGATGAGGATTTTTCCTGAATTCATGGGCCAACACCCGGAAGCTTCCTTGTGTGTATCCGAAGCGTTGAGCTGCTTCTTTGCTGCTAAGGCCATCAACGAAGTAGGCCCTTAGGGCTTCGTATTGTCGATGGGTTGAGTTTGATGGTTCAAGAAAATGTCGAGCTAGATCGGTTAGTTTATTTGTTGTATTTATTAACATATTGCCACTATGTCATAATATTCCTCCTTTGTAAAGAAAAAATGGATATTCTTGATAAAACCTCAATATATGGTATCTTTGCCATTATATGAATGGTAGATAGTGGGGTCCTGTACATTTTTGACTTAGTGGCCAATTGTTTATATATTAAGATTATAATTAACAGACTTTTTTCAACAGGTCTCATGGTATGTGCATGGTATGTGATTGAACGGCCTTTCATGTTAGTAGCACTTAGCTCCATGGGAATCCAGGTTAG
>CAZSON010000573.1:0-1690 GCA_964608375.1 uncultured Desulfobacter sp.
TGATCCTGCCGTTCTTAGCGGTGATAAATATCATATCCTTGGAACCTTCAAAGATTCGACGATACTTACTTTCCGATCGTTTGAGGTGATCTTCCAAAAGCTTACGTTGGGTAATATCTTTTATCATCCCCTCGAACTCAATCACTTCGGTGTTCGGGTTTTTATATTGCCAGCTGGAGATCAGAACATGTACGGGAGTATTGTTACATTTTTTGAATTCCGCCTCATAATCCTTAACAAAGCCTTTCTTTCCTATTGCCAAAAAAAAATTTTCCCTCTCCTCCGCCCTACAAAAAAGATCGCCGATCGACCCGGCGCCCATTAATTCCGCCTTTGAGCGGTAGCCCATCATCTCCATCCCCGCCTTATTCACATCCAGGAAACGGCCGGCCGCATCAGATGTAAAAATCATATCGTGACTGCCATCAAAAATTCGACGATACTTTTCGTCTTCGTCCGACATGTCTTCCTCTTAGGATTTAATCGGTATCTGTTTTGAGAACCGCTAAGAAGGCGGACTGGGGAATCATGACCTGTCCAACCATCTTCATCCGCTTTTTTCCTTTTTTTTGTTTTTCGAGGAGCTTTCTTTTCCGTGTGATATCTCCACCATAACACTTCGCTGTAACATCCTTTCGAAAAGGTGAAATGGTTTTCCGGGCGATGATCTTTGCGCCGATAGCTCCCTGGATGGCTATTTTAAACATTTGCCTCGGAATTTCATCCCGAAGTTTCCCGCAGGCCTCTCTGGCCCGTTTTTCAGCTCTATCTCTGTGGACCAGTTGAGAAAGGGCATCCACCCGTTCGCCGTTAATTAAAATATCCATTTTCACAAGGTCGGTCTCCCTGAAATCCAACAGATCATAATCGAACGACCCATAGCCCTGGGTAATCGACTTGAGTTTGTCGTAAAAATCATAGACGATTTCAGCCAGTGGAATTTCAAACACCATTTCCAGACGATCACTGGTCAGGTACTGATAATTGGTATTGGTGCCACGGCGGTCAAGGCAGAGGTTCATCACCGCTCCCATATAACGCTCGGGGATGATGATAGCGGCACGAATAAACGGTTCTTTGGTTTGCCCAATTCCGCTGGGATCCGGATAGAGCGCCGGATTGTCGATGATAAACTTCGAGCCATCGGTCATGGTCAATTCATACTGAACCGAAGGAGCTGTTAAAATCAAGGAAAGACCATATTCGCGCTCAAGCCTCTCCTGAACTACCTCCAGGTGTAAAAGCCCCAGAAAACCACAACGAAAACCAAACCCGAGCGCCTTGGACGTATCTTTCTCATAGATCAGAGCCGCATCGTTTAACTTCAGCTTTTCCAAGCCGGCGGCCAGTTCTTCATATTCATCGGATGCCACCGGATATATCGACGAAAAGACTACCGGCTTGGATTCTTTAAATCCGGGCATTAACGCATCGCACGGGCGGCCTTTCAGGGTAATGGTATCTCCGCAACGGGTGTCACTGACAGTTTTAATCCCGGCTATGAGATATCCGACCTGTCCGGCTGTCAGTTCATTTTGCGGCAAGCGTTCAATCTGAAAAACGCCGACCTCTTCCACCCTGTAGGTCGCCTGGTTAGACATAAAAATGATTGTATCCCCGGTCTTTATTTTTCCCTGAAAAACCCGGATATGTACAATCGTCCCCCGGTAGGCGTCATAATGGGAATCAA
>CAZSON010000574.1:0-1668 GCA_964608375.1 uncultured Desulfobacter sp.
ATTCAACCTGTTTTGACCGATAATTGGTTATGATTCCGGAAAATACCTTGACAAAACAAGACGACCGGTCTATTATAATTAAAACTTGGCAAGAAAATTCTTTGGATAAAAATGAAATGAGGTGAAATATGGAACTTGAAGATCATCCAACAGTTAAAAAATATCGGGAAAAAAAGGCGATCGGCTCTGATCTGCCCGAGACGGGAAAACTAGATTCAGACCGGCTTAAAAGATTGGTGTTAGATGCCGGGGCGGATGATACCGGCCTGATTGGGATCGATCATCCCGGGATTGCGGATCAACGACAGGATATCCTGGATATTTTCCCCAGAGCAAAGAGCCTCATCAGTATAATGTGCCGTTTGAACCGGGATAACATTCGCACTGTTTCACAGGCAATTTCAGATCTTGAGTTTTTACAGACCTTTGAAAAGGTCAATTCAGTCGCACGAGCGGTAGTGGCGTCTCTCAATGAGCAGGGTCTGCGTGCCATGAATCCCTCTTCCGGATTTCCGATGGACATGGCGAAATGGCCGGGCAAAATGTGGGCCATATCCCATAAACCGGTTGCCGTGGCGGCCGGGCTGGGTGTTATGGGGCTCAATCGACTCCTGCTTCACCCCCGGTTTGGAAGTTTTAATGTATTGGGCACGATCCTTTTTGACACGGAGGTATCCAAATATGACACTCCCCTCGAATTCAACCCGTGTTTTGATTGTAAACTCTGTGCTTCAGTATGCCCGGTTGGGGCGATTGCCGCTGATGGTTCATTTAATTTTACCACGTGCATGACCCATAATTACCGGGATAGATTGGGTGGATTTCAGGACTGGGTTGAGCGTGTAGTATCGAGTAAAGATGTAAAATCCTATCGAAAAAAGGTCTCCGATTCAGAGACGGTCTCCATGTGGCAGTCCCTCAGTTACGGGATTTGCAATAAATCCTCCTATTGCATGGCCGTTTGCCCGGCCGGCGAGTATGTCATCGGTCCTTTTCTCGATGATCGTAAAGGGTTTGTAGAAGAGGTGGTTAAACCTTTACAGAAAAAGACGGAATCGATCTATGTGGTGCCGGGATCCGATGGCGAGGCCCATGTGCTTCGGCGGTTTCCGCACAAAACGGTCAAAAAAATCGGCAATGGTTTACGACCCAATTCGGCCGCCAGCTTTTTGCAGAGCCTTCCTATTGTCTTCCAACCCCATCAATCCAAAGGGATTGACTCAACCTATCATTTTTCCTTTACCGGTGAAGAGGATTGCAGCGGCACGGTGGTCATTCGCAACATGAGCATCGAGGTTAAAGAAGGTCTCGTGGGAACCCCCGATCTCCATGTCACGGCGGACAGCCGGACATGGATAGATTTTCTGGCAAAGGAAAAGAACCTCCTTTTTGCGCTGCTCGGGAGAAAAATTCGTTTAAAAGGGTCTCCCCGTCTGATGAAGGCATTTGCCTGTTGCTTTCCATCGTAAAGCGTTTACATATCCAAAGCGGATTACAGATGCCCGGCGCAGGGATACACATGGTTTTGTATCTAAAAACGTGCATCCCTTCCATGATTGACTGATAAACGCGGTCGATTAGGCCTATTTGTTATGGTTTTCCTTGACCCTTTCACTTACATCCGATATCTATCTACCACGTTTTGAAACAGATCAAATTGTATGAAAG
>CAZSON010000575.1:0-1663 GCA_964608375.1 uncultured Desulfobacter sp.
CGTTGAATCTTCCCTGTGGTGGATCTGGGCAAATCTTTTTCTTCAATAAAGTAAACAGCTTTGGGACGCTTGTAACCTGATAGATCTTTTTTACATAGATTCTCTACGTCTTCAACCGTTAAAGCTGAATCCTCGGAAACGATAAATACAACCGGCACTTCTCCCCATTTTTTATCCGGTCGTTTCACCACAACCGCTTTCGTAATCCGGTTGTCATTGAGAAGGACCTGCTCTATCTCGGCAGGATATATATTCTCCCCTCCCGATTTGATCATATATTTGACCCGATCAACGTAATCGAGTGTTCCATCAGCGTTGCGCCGCATGACGTCCCCCATGTGAAACCACCCGCCACGAAAGTCCTGTTTATTGACATCATCGGCCTTCCAGTAGCCACTGAAAACAGTCGGTCCTCTAAACGCAACTTCACCGGGAGCACCAACAGGTACATCATTGTCATCCGGATCTACCAGACGCACTTCACAAAAAGCGCTCTGTCGTTTGGATAAGCTGGTCGGCGCAACACCGACCGCAATAAGATTACTGGTAGCAGGAGGTAAACCTGTCTCTGTTGAACCGAAGGTGTTGAGATAGGGGGCATTGAAGAAGCGTGTCGCGGCTGCAATATCCTCACGAGGTACCAGATCAGCCATTGCGCCGATTATATCCACACCTTTTGGCTTCACATTATGGGCCTTCAGGTACTCTACAAAAGGCCCGACCATCCCAGGCATCAATATGAGAAATCGGGTCGTCACAGTTTCCAGAATTTCAACGATACGTTCCGGCAAATATCCATCCACCACATAGACGGTTCCCCCTCTGAGGAGGGTTGCAAGGAATTGATCTGTTGAAGCCATATGGTAAAAAGGAGGCCATGCAATAAAGTTATCGCCAACAGGAATCTGCATTTCCGAAGCAAAGCACATGGCACGGGCTAGCATTGCCCGATGGCTGATCAAGGCGCCTTTGGGTAGACCGGTAGTACCACTGGTATACAAAATGATCATTCCATCTTCCGGATCGATATCCTGAACCGGATATTCCGACGGTAAATTCGCTAATCGCTCTTCATAAGTTTCGCCGATTTCAATCCGTTGAATTTCAGGCAATCCAAGTCTATCAAGTGCTTCAATGAATTCGGATTGCACGATAATCATTTTTAGTTCGACCAGCTGCACGCAGTGCCTGAGCTCGCGATTGCCCAAGCGCCAATTCAATGCAGCAACTATGGTTCCAGCTTTGGCTGCGGCCAATTCAACCTCAACATATTCAGCGCAGTTCCGGGCAAGCAGACCCACACGATCTCCTTTTTCAAGACCAAGATCGATCATCAGATGTGCCAGTCTATTAGAACGATCTTCAAGCTGATGGTAAGTCAGGACCCTGGATTCTTCGACCACAGCTATCTGGTCCGGATGTGCTGATACCCGCCGATGAAACAGGGCTCCGATATTTGTTTGTCCGGACGAATAAACTTTCTTTGGTGCGATATATGAAGTCATAAAATTAGATCCTTTTTTTGTTATGTTTCCAATTTTAAGGCGATGCGCTTTTCTTGGCCCAATTGTAATCAGCCTTGCCACTGGTTGTCCGCCCACCGGGTAGATTGAGCAGTTGTTTGGGATAATTTGCCATGCATTCATCTTTTTGTCAATGGCGA
>CAZSON010000576.1:0-1654 GCA_964608375.1 uncultured Desulfobacter sp.
ATTCCAGATATATTACCCGCCAGGTGATTCATGTAGCCGGGGGGATGGAAGGTTTTTAAGATGGAGCACAAAGACATTGTTCATGAACGCGTTATTCACCGGGTTCTCCGACGGCAAGCAGAGAAATACGGCAATCGGGAATTTTTTCGGTTTAAGGAACTGGTTTTTGGGTTTGAGGATTTTGACAGGGAATCGGATAGGGTCGCAGCCGGACTACAGGGACTAGGCATTCGCAAAGGCGACAGGGTCGCTATTGTCATGGGGAATCGTCCTGAATTCCTCTTTCTGTGGTTTGGTTTGAGCAAGCTGGGTGCTATTGAAGTACCGATCAACACCGCCCATCGCGGCAATTTGCTTACATATATGATCGAAAAGGCCGGTTGCAAAATGGTGGTAGTGGAATCGGAATATTTGGATCGCCTCGGCCCGGTTTTGAAGGTCCTGCCGAAGGTGGAGAAGATAGTGGTATTGTGTACGGAAGGCGCCCCGATTCAGATTTTGGAAATAGACACTTTTGATTTTAATAAGGTTGTTGACAACAAAGGGGCGTATGACCCTATCGATGTGTTATGGTCGGATCCTTTTAAGATCAGTTTCACATCAGGCACCACCGGCCCCTCCAAAGGCGCTCTGATGCCCCAGAATTATGCAATCTTCATGGCGGAAGTGATCAGCAGTTCAGGGAATTACAACGAAACAGACTGTCTTTACAACGCTCTACCGCTTTTTCATGGAAATGCCCAGGTGTTATCAACGATGCCCGCTCTCATGAGCGGTGCCAAAATGTGTCTGGCCGATCGGTTTTCAGCCAGCCGTTTCTGGAACGATGTGAAGGATCATGACTGTACCGAATTCAATTACCTCGGTAGCATCATCTCGATCCTCAATAAGGCCGACCCCAAACCCGATGATGCAAACAATCCCCTTCGTGTGATGATCGGGGGTGGATGTCCGTCCAATCTTTGGCACGATTTTGAGAAACGTTTTGGACTAACCATCATTGAGGGTTACGGCATGAGCGAATTGGGTCTTCCCTTCATGAGCACTTTTGACAAGCGTAAACCTGGAACCTGTGGAATACCCAGGTCCGATTATGATGTCAAACTGGTGGATGATGACGGTATGGAGATTGAGGACAATACTCCCGGTGAACTTATTGTCAGGCCATTAAAACCTTTTACGATGATGCTTGAATATTATAAGATGCCGGAACAGACGGTGGCGGCCTGGCAAGATTTGTGGTTCCGGACCGGGGATTACCTGCGTCGTGACGAAGAGGGCTTCTACCACTTTGTCGATCGTAAAAAAGATGCCCTACGCCGTCGTGGCGAGAATATCTCATCTTACGAAGTCGAACAGACCATTAACTCGCATCCGGCTGTTTTAGAATCAGCCGCCATACCGATTAAGTCAGATATAGGCGAAGACGAGGTGATGGTTTGCTTGACAACGAAATCGGGATTTCAACTTGCCCCGGAAAAACTTATCGCCCACTGTGAAACGCATATGGCTTACTTTATGGTTCCCCGTTACCTACGTTTTATGGATGCCCTTCCACGGACCTCAACCGAACGGATTCAGAAATACATATTGCGGGATGAAGGCGTCACCTCCGATACCTGGGACAGGGAGAAGACGGGTTATAAATTGAAAC
>CAZSON010000577.1:0-1652 GCA_964608375.1 uncultured Desulfobacter sp.
CTCCTGACTGTTTTAGACAGCATCGACGCGGCGGTCTACGCTGTGGATATCAAAACCTATGAGATTCTGTTCATTAACAAGTACCTTCGCGATGACTGCGGTGATGTGATTGGAAAGAAATGCTGGCAGGTATTGCAGAACGGCAAATCGGCTCCTTGTGATTTTTGTGTGAATGAAAAACTGCTCATTAAAGACGGCCAGCCGACTGGCGCGAAGGTTTGGGAAGAGCAGAATTCCATCAACAAGAAATGGTATCAAGTCCGTGGCCGGGCGATTACCTGGGTGGATGGTCGCGTTGCCAAATTGGTAATTGCATCGGATATTTCTGATCGCAAAGCAGCGGAGGAAAAGCTCAGACAAACTTCAGAACAATTGTCATCCCTTTTGGAATCGCTTCCGATTGTCTCTTATACCTGTGGGACGGAAACAAATTTCGGCATCACTTTTATCAGCAACACGGTTGAGGATATGACCGGTTACACCCCGGATCTGTTTCTTTCGGATTCAACATTCTGGCTCTCACATATTCATCCGAATGATAAAAAACGGGTTTTATCCGAATTGCCGGAGATTTTTAAGCACAACACATTGATATGTGATTACAGCATTCGAACCGCGGACGGATCTTACAAATTGATCAGCGATACCCGAACCCTTATAAAGGAAGCCGATGGAGAGATTAGCCACATCACCGGCATTTGGCAGGACATCACAGAAAAAAAGAGACTCCAAAAGGATACACTGATTCGGATGTATCCCCGGAAACGAGACGGTTTCGGTTATATCGTTGGAATCAGCTCGCCGATGCAGGAGGTTTATGACCGCGTTTCAAAGATTATCTCAATGGATGTAAAAACCGTTGTGATTCTGGGAGAAACCGGGACCGGAAAGGATCTGGTCGCCCGGACCATCCATGATCTGAGCAGCCGCCGAGCCCACCCTTTTACCGAGATTAACTGCGCCAACATCCCGGAAAACCTCCTTGAGAGCGAGCTGTTCGGCTATGAAAAAGGCGCATTCACCGATGCCAAGGGTTTGAAACGGGGCCTGTTTGAACAGGCTCTTATGGGCACGGTTTTATTGAATGAAATCGGACACATGAGATTGGACCTGCAGGCCAAACTGCTCAGGGTTATTGAAAACAGGACGTTTAGACGGGTCGGCGGGACCAAAGATCTCGATATCGATGTCCGCATCCTTGCGGCCACCAATAAAAGTTTGTGGGAAGCCGTGGAAAATGGTGAGTTTCGGGAAGATCTGTATTACCGGATCAAGCTGGTGCCGGTCTATATGCCGCCTTTGCGAAAAAGAAAAGAGGATATCCCTTTACTGATCGGTCATCTCCTGCGGCAGGCCAATCGCGAGTTCAAAAAGGATGTCCGTGGGGTTACAAAAGATGCGGAAGCGATGATGATGGCGTATGATTGGCCGGGGAATGTCCGGGAGCTCAAAAATGTCATCGAAAGAGCGATTATCCTCGGGGATAAAAATCAGATCCGGATCGATCATCTGCCGAAAGAGATCGTCAATGCTGAAAAAAAGAGTGAGGCGGTCGATATCAAATTAGAGGGAAAAGGCTTCTCCCTAACCCGGATCGAGAAGAAGATGATCGAAGAGGCATTAAAAAAGACCGACGGAAATCAGGTGCAGGC
>CAZSON010000578.1:0-1641 GCA_964608375.1 uncultured Desulfobacter sp.
GGAGGTAACAATGAAAAAGATATTTATGATTGTTTTGCTGGCAGCAGCGGTTGGAGTCTTTACGATCTACCAGGCATCACTGGCACATGCCAAAGCCAAGGGAGACCTTGTGCTTACCGTGAAAAAAGTTAAGTCTGCACCGGCCGATGCAGCCGGTTCCCAGTGGAATAAGGCCGAGGAGTCAACGTTTGTTCTGACCGGCGCCGGGTCGGTTGAAGGAAAAGTCATCAAGCTCAAGGCCAAGTCTGTCTACACCAAAAATAAAATTTTTTTCCGCTTTCAATGGCCGGATAAAGACAAAAGCGTGTATAAAAAAAGATGGAAATATACAGGTGGAAAATGGACTAAGATTAAGGGGGATGAAGACCGGCTTGGGGTTGTTTTCGAGATCAACCGCGTCAATAAGTTTGCCACCAAGGGGTGCAGCGTCTTTTGTCACAATGAGTCCAAAAATGAAAAAGAATGGTTTTATGCCACCCGCTCAGCCAAAGAAAAGGCGGATCTCTGGCACTGGAAAGCGGTGCGGTCAAATCCGGTCGGATATACAGAGGACGGCTATGTGATTGAAAATCCCAGCAAAAAACCTGAAGCGGCCCGCAAGCGCGATGCAGATCACGCCGCCAAGGCTAAAAGCAACAAGACCAAAGATAAGTCAAAACCGGCCTTTATGCAGGATCCTTCAAAGCCCGCATCTATTGCCGGCTCACTTTTAGTCAGTGAGGCGGTTAAGATTACCGATTACTCTATCTTTAAAGAGGGAGATGAGATCCCGGGGTATATGGTTCACAAGACCTGGAAAGGGAGTTTTGCCGATGTCAAAACCAAGGGGGTTTGGAAGGACGGAAAATGGACCCTTTTTATGTCGAGAAAGCTAAAGACCGGCAACGATGACGATGTTCAGTTTAATACAAGAAAAAAGTATCCCTTTGCCATCGCTGCATTTGATAATGCGCATGAAGAAAACAGCTATAATTCAGAGCCGTTGAAACTGCAGTTCAAATAAAAGACGATCTTTATCGCAATTTTAGCAGGTTCGGGGCTCGTTAACAGCGGGCCCTTTTTTTTCTGAGCGCTCAGGCTTACAACCCAGGTGATGCATAAAAAAATTTACCGCACCACCGGTACTGTGGGAGGGACTCATATGAAAAAAAGAATATTGGTGCTGGATTCAGACCTCGAATCGTGCCGGGAGCTTTGCACACTGCTCGAAAAGGGGGGTTATACGGCCGCCCCGATGCATTCGATGCTCAATCTTGAAGAGAGACTAACGGCAGGAGGTTATCTGGCGATTATCCTCGATATCGATACGGTCCCGATCGATAACCGAACGATCAGGGAGCTTACCATTCAATACCCGGAGGTCTATTTTTTTGCCGTATCCGCCTATCGGTTTCATCCCGAGTTAAAGGATGCGATCTGTTATCATATTTTTGCCTGTATGAATAAGCCGGTGGATCCGGATGAACTCTTTTTCTGGCTAAAGAGTATTCAAAGCGATGAGGCTGCCTAAACTCAAAACGTTGACTATTAAATAAAGTAGACCGATCCCCCTCCCTTTCGATCCGCAATGCACAGGCATCAAAGCCTCTCTTTTGATTTTCTTCTTTTATCCCCTTTTTATTCTTCCTTTTTCTCGTCGTC
>CAZSON010000579.1:0-1640 GCA_964608375.1 uncultured Desulfobacter sp.
GTATGTCTGAATTCTATTAGCATTTTTTTTTGGAGGCCGACTTCAAATGGCTGATGACATAAAATTGCATGAAACAGCGTGCGAAATTGATATGGACACGCTCTCAGGATATCGGGAAACAATCCCTGAAATAGCCGAACAGATCATCGCGAGTTGTAATGAAAAGGAATGTTATACCCACATTGACTTCGAACCGATCCCCTCTAAAGAGTCTCTGGTCGAAATCATCACCCGGCTGCAAGAGACGCTGTTCCCCGGATATTTTACCCGGAAAAAGCTTGATCCGGTCAACCTCGGCTATAGCATAGGACAGTCTGTTTCTGTTCTATTTGATATGATCTCGGAGCAGATTTGTCGCAGTATCCGGCACGACTGTCTTCGATATGACCAGGCATGCAGCGACTGTGCTGAACAGGGGCATAAATATGCGCTTGCCCTTCTGAAATCGATCCCTTCTATTCGAAGGACACTGGCCACAGACATACGGGCAACCTATGAAGGGGACCCGGCTGCAAAAAGCTACGATGAAATTATTTTCAGCTATCCCGGCATCTTTGCTATAATGGTATACCGGGTTGCTCATCTGCTCTTTGAACTCGACATCCCCCTGCTTCCAAGGATCATGACAGAGCATGCCCATAACCTGACAGGGATCGATATCCATCCAGGGGCACAAATCGGAGAAAGATTTGTTATTGATCATGGAACTGGTGTGGTGATTGGGGAAACAACGATAATCGGGAAGAATGTACGTATCTATCAAGGGGTCACCCTCGGCGCTCTCTCACTCCCAAAGCATGCAGGAGAGAGGTTCAGAGGACAAAAACGTCATCCCACTATAGCAGATAATGTCATTATCTACTCGGGCGCAACCATTTTAGGAGGAAGTACAACGATAGGGGCACGCTCGGTTATCGGCGGAAATGTATGGATAACAAAATCTGTCCCACCCGATACTAAGGTGATGCTGGAAGAGCCGAGGCTGATTTTTAAAAAAAAATCGAAGGGAATTCAACATGAAGATTTTTAATACAATAGGAAAAACCATCGGCGCTACCCCGCTGGTTCGGCTGAACAAAATGGGTGAGGGGTTTGACGGTGAACTTCTCGCTAAACTTGAATTTTTCAATCCTTTGGGAAGTGTAAAAGACAGAATTGCAGCATCAATGATCGAGGCAGGTGAGCTCCGGGGGCTGATCACCCCCCAGACGTTCATCGTAGAGCCGACAAGCGGAAACACGGGGATCGCCCTTGCCTTCATATGTGCGGCAAAGGGCTATCGCCTCTGTCTCACCATGCCGGAAACCATGAGCATTGAGAGGAGAAATCTGTTAAAACACCTGGGGGCGGAACTGGTTTTGACGCCGGCCTCAGAAAGAATAAAGGGTGCCATCGATAAGGCAAAGGAGATTCTTGCCTCTGAGAAAGGGACTTACATGCCGGATCAGTTTAAGAACCCGGCAAACCCACAAATCCACCGTGAAACCACTGCGGAAGAGATTTGGAGAGACACGGAAGGCAATGTGGACATGCTGGTTGCCGGGGTGGGTACCGGCGGTACCATTACAGGAGTTTCCCAGGTAATCAAGCGGCGAAAGCCATCCTTTAAAGCGATAGCTGTAGAGCCTGCAGCGTCCCCC
>CAZSON010000580.1:0-1629 GCA_964608375.1 uncultured Desulfobacter sp.
CCTGAATAATTCATAAAAAAAGCTGTTTCCCTTCATAACGTATTGATATATAATACGTTAGCAACAAAAAGAAGAGGAAACAGCCATGAAAAATTGTACCAAACAATTGCTTATTTTTAAAGGTATTTCCAACAAGAAAATTGAGGCCGATTTCAATGGTGGAGAAGTCAGTTCCGATGCTGGACTTCTTTTCCTCAGAGAGGTTGAAAACCGGATAGGTCTGACTAGAAAAATGACTGATTCCTTGAGGGACCGGCGCCATCCCGGTTATGTCAAACACCAGTTTCGCGAGCTGCTCAAACAGAGGGTTTTCCAGATTGCCTGTGGTTATGAAGATGGAAACGACAGCAATGAGCTGCGGGAAGATCCGATCATGAAAATAGCCTGTGAGAGACTGCCCGATGAGGATCCGGCACTGGCCAGCCAGCCAACCATCAGCCGATTTGAAAATAGTCTCTCCAGGACAGATCTTTATCGGATCGCAGAAGTGTTTGTGGATGTGTTTATCCAATCGTACAGCGAACCGCCTGAGGGCATCATTTTGGATATCGATGACACGGATGATCTGACTCATGGCCATCAGCAGTTGACTCTTTTCAATGCCTATCACGGCGACTACTGTTATATGCCCATCCACATCTATGAAGGAAAAAGCGGCAAACTGATAACAACGGTGCTGCGGCCTGGAAAGCGGCCTACAGGCAAACAGATCGTCTCCATCCTCAAGCGGGTAGTAAAAAAAATCAGACAATCCTGGCCTGAGGTAGGCATCCTTTTGAGGGCAGATTCCTATTACTCCTGTCCTGCGGTCTTTGACTTCTGTGAAGACAACGACATGAAATATGTTCTGGGACTTAGACCTTTCTCTCCCCTGGTCAGACAAGTCAAGCCCCTTGTCGAAGAGGCGGCCCTGAGGTTCGATCTGGAAAAACAACCTGTTAGAATGTTCACAGAGACTCTCTATAAAACCAAATCCTGGCCCAAGGCACGAAGAGTCATCGCCAAGGTCGAATACAACGCTCTCGGATCGAACACCCGTTTCATCATCACCAACCTGGAACACTGGAACCGCCGGTTCATTTATCAAACGGTCTACTCCGGCCGGGGGGCTATGGAACTTATGATCAAAGAACACAAGAACCATCTGCTGAGTGACCGCACTTCTTGCACAAGCTTTTCCGCCAACCAGTTTCGGCTTTTTCTTCATTCGGCCGCCTATGTGCTTCTCCATACCTTCCGGGCGCTCCACTTAAAGGGAACTGAGTGGGCCTCTGCCCAGTTCGATACCATCCGTCTGAAAATCATTAAAATCGGAGCACGGATAAGAAAACTCTCGCGGAAAATCAGGATTCATCTGCCTACCTCCTTTCCCTGGAAAGGAGAACTGCAGAAAATCTGGTTGTCCTGCTGTGGAGCAGGACATACGTAATAACCATGGGAAGAGTTATTTATCAAAGGGCCAGTAAAATCTAACGAAAAAAGTCTATCTTTATGAGGAAAAATCATCGCATCCGCCCTGAATCCATAACCGTCAGCACGGTCGTAAAATCGAATCCATTCACATGTTAAGATTTTTGGCTGCTCTTGAATCATTTTTTCTTGTCATTTACAATTTATGAATAGATCAGG
>CAZSON010000581.1:0-1628 GCA_964608375.1 uncultured Desulfobacter sp.
TTAAAGGTTAATATGTATCCGTTTCTCTATAACTCAAAACAGATCTGTTTGCAATTCCCCGGTCAGAATTTAATGAAAGTTATTCAAAACCGATATTTTTCGCTTTTGGTTTGATTTCAAAAACCGAGTGTGCTTAAAGGGATTTGCTAAAACGAATGACACCCGGTTTTTTACGGCCGGGATGTTACTTTTGCCCCGGCAGGCTCTAAAACAAAGCTCAGCGGCGTTGATGCCGCTGAGCGACAATGGAAAGGAGACTTCAAATGAAAGTCATAGGCTTTAACGGCAGTGCACGAAAGGACGGAAATACAGCCTTTATGATCCGATGGGTTTTTGATGAACTGGAAAAGGAGGGGATCGAGACCGAACTCTACCAGATGAGCGGAAAGAAAATTGATGGGTGTATTGCATGTTACAAGTGCTTTAAAAACAAAAATCAACGATGTTCCGTGGAAAAAGACATTGCCAACGAGTGCATCGAAAAGATGATAGGCGCGGATGGAGTGATCCTTGGCTCACCGGTCTATTTTGCCGGCGTTACACCGCAGATTAAGTCGCTGATCGACCGGGCCGGCTTTGTGTCCATTGCCAACGAGGCGATGCTACAGCGCAAGGTCGGCGCTTCGGTGGTGGCAGCCCGGCGAGGTGGGGCGATCCATACCTTCGACTCTCTGAATCACTTTTTCTTCATCAGCCAGATGGTCGTACCAGGTTCAAGTTATTGGAACATCGGTTTCGGTAGGCAGCCCGGGGAGGTGGAGCAGGACGAAGAAGCCAAAAAGACGATGGCAACCCTAGGTCGCAATATGGCCTGGCTGCTTAAAAAGGTTGCGGAGTAAGCACGTCGAAAAGTTTTTGCCACACGTGCGGCAGCAACCAAAAGCTACCCGTTTGGATTGTTTGTAGAATATTGGAGTCAGTTCTTTTTCGTTCTGCGGATTTTAATCGCTTTAACCACATAGGGATAAATGTTTTCCACCACCCGTCGGTAGCCTTTAGCAGTTGGATGAATTCCGTCAGCCTGGTTGAGCTTGGGTTCTCCGGCAACGCCTTCTAGGAAAAAAGGGATCAAAATAACTTTTTCAGTTTTGGCAATTTCGGTGTAAATTCTTGCAAAAGCGCTCGTATAGGTTGCACCCAGATTTTGAACGATCCGCATGCCCCCCAATACGACGATTACATCATTTGCTTTTAGCGATTGTACGATCTTTGTAATGTTGGATTTTATATAGTCGGAATTGATCCCCCTAAATCCGTCATTCGCGCCGATGACAAGTACTACGATATCCGGATCCAGCTTCAAGACCCATTTTATCCTCGAAAGTGTTCCACTGCTAGTCTCGCCACTGATGCCTGCATTTATCACTCTGTACCGGTAACCGAGCGTCATTAATCGTTGCTCAAGCCGGGCAGGATAAGCAAATTCTTCCTCAACGCCCAGACCCTCTGTCAGGCTGTCGCCGATCGCCACAATACTACCTTCATATACCGGTTCATTTTTTTGTGAACCAGGCCCGGATTCTTCGCTGCATCCGATGATAGAGAGGCATAGGGAAAAAATGATGGAAAAAACAATGTTGGTTTTATTCATTTATCAACCACCGACGTCTTAGTAGTCGCGCCAATTG
>CAZSON010000582.1:0-1627 GCA_964608375.1 uncultured Desulfobacter sp.
CCTGAATAATTCATAAAAAAAAGCTGTTTCCCTTCATAACGTATTGATATATAATACGTTAGAGTTAATAAGAAGAGGAAACAGCCATGAAAAATTGTACCAAACAATTGCTTCTTTTTAAAGGCATTTCTAACAAAAAAGTGGAAGCTGATTTCGACGGGGGTGAGGTCAGTTCTGATGCCGGTCTCCTTTTCCTCCGGGAGGTTGAAAACCGGATTGGTCTCAGCAGCAAAATGGCTGATTCTCTCCGGGACCGCCGTCATCCTGGTTATATCAAACATCGGTTTGTTGAGCTTCTCAAGCAACGGATCTTCCAGATTGCCTGTGGCTATGAGGACGGAAACGACAGCAACGAGCTGCGGGATGACCCGATAATGAAAATAGCTTGTGAGAGGCTGCCGGATGATGAGCAGGCACTTGCCAGCCAACCGACCATAAGCCGGTTTGAGAACGGTCTCTCCCGAACAGATCTTTACCGGATTGGCGAGGTGTTTCTCGATGTGTTCATTCATTCGTACAGCAAGGCGCCAGAGGGCATCCTCCTGGATATTGATGACACGGATGATCTGACGTACGGCCATCAGCAGTTGACTCTTTTTAATGCCTATCACGGCGACTACTGTTATATGCCCATCCACATCTATGAGGGGAAAAGCGGCAAGCTGATCACAACGATCCTTCGTCCCGGCCGCAGGCCTTCCGGCCCCGAGATCGTAACGATTCTCAAGCGGGTGGTTCGAAAGCTCCGGGAGGCCTGGCCTGAGGTTGGCATTATTCTCCGCGGGGATTCCCACTACTCTTGTCCTGCAGTCTATGAATTTTGTGAAGACAATGACATGAAATATGTTTTGGGGTTTATGCCGCTGTCTCCGCTTGTCAAACAAGTCAAGCCTTTGGTCAAAGAGGCCATTGATAGATTCAGGCGGGAGAGACATCCTGTCAAAATATTTACAGAGACTCTCTACAAAGCAAAATCCTGGGGGACATTCCGCAGGGTCATTGCTAAAGTCGAATACAACGCCCTGGGATCGAATGCCCGGTTTATCGTCACCAACCTGGAGCACTGGAACCGCCGCTTCATTTACCAGACGGCCTACTGTGGCCGGGGAGCCATGGAACTTATGATCAAGGAGCACAAAAATCACCTTCTGTCGGACCGCACCTCCTGCACAAGTTTTTCTGCCAATCAGTTCCGGCTGTTCCTCCATTCCGCCGCCTATGTGCTTCTCCATACCTTCCGGACACTCCATCTGAAGGGGAGCGAATGGGCTTCGGCCCAGTTCGATACCATCCGTCTCAAAATCATAAAAATCGGCGCCCGAGTGATACAGCTTTCGCGAAAAATCAGAATTCATCTACCGACATCCTTTCCCTGGAAAGGAGATCTGCGAAAAATCTGGCTGTCCTGCTGTGCAGCTGGGGAAACATAACGCAAAAATGCCTGATAGTGTTATGAAAAGAACGAATTTTCAGGGAAAAGTCTACATCGTATCTCCAGATCATGGACTTTTTACCTTCCAATCGCAGCTTTTTATGCATTCCAATCCTCTCATACTCATGAAAGCAAAATGATTTCCGTTTATTGCATATCTTAGGCATCGTTTATCGAATTTATGAATAGATCAGG
>CAZSON010000583.1:0-1622 GCA_964608375.1 uncultured Desulfobacter sp.
AAGGAGGAATATATGATTTCAGGAGGTTATACCGCCATTGCAACACCTTTTAAAGATGGCCTTGTCGATTATGAAGGGTTGGATCAACTCATCGGGTTTCAGATCGAAAATGGAATCACCGGGATATTGGCCGCCGGCACCACGGGTGAAAGCCCTACCCTGAAATGGGATGAACACAATAAGGTAATTGATTTTGTCGCTGAAAAAACCAAAAATAAATGTATTGCCATTGCCGGAACCGGGAGCAATAACACCGCAGAAACGCTTCGAGGAAGCGAACATGCGGTGAAAGCCGGGGCAGATGCACTTTTACTGGTTGATCCCTATTATAACGGACCGAGCTCTCTTGAAATTCGCAAAGAATATGTTGCACCTGTTGCCGTCGCTCATCCTGAAACAGAAATTATCCCATACGTAATCCCGGGCCGAACAGGATGCCAGCTATTGCCTGAAGACCTTGCACTTTTATTCGATGAGTACAAAAATGTCAGCACGGTTAAGGAAGCCACTGCGAATCTTGACAACATGAAACGCACCCGGGCATGTTGTGGACCTGACTTTACGATCTTCTCAGGCGATGACGGCATGACATTTGAGATGATGGCGGACCCTCAAATCAAAGCCGCGGGCGTTATATCTGTCGCATCCAATGTCATTCCCGGAGCGGTGACGGAGATGGTGCGTTTGCTCGACAGGGGCGAAACCTCTGAAGCTAGAAAACTCCTGTCATCAATCGAACCACTATTCAAGCTCGTAACCGTTAAAACAATGGAAAAGACGGCACATGGCGAGGTGGAATGTCGGGCCAGAAATCCGCTCGGCCTGAAGACGCTGATGTCAATTTTAGGCATGCCCTCAGGCGGTTGCCGGCAGCCTTTGGGGAAAATGACCCGGGCCGGCTTGCAAAAGGTTCTGGATGCAGCCCGGACCGTTCAATCCAATAATAGCGATATTTTTAAACCGGTTACCGATTTTTTCAAAGTGGATATTGAGGAGCGGCTAAATAACCCGGCAAACTGGGAAGGGCTCTGTTACGAGGCCTATTAGGCTTTGTTATGTTTTTTCTGCAACTAATGAGTTTACCCTGATTCAGAGCTTAATACATTGTCCAAAAACAAAGATAAATTGGAAGTCAAACATCTTGTATCCACCAAGGGTAAAAACCAGTATCTTCTGATCAGCGGCAGTGAAGCCGCCGCCATTGATGTATCCGATGCGGGTGCGGAAATCGGTAAGATCCTAAAAGAAAGGGGTCTTACCTTAAAATATGTGCTGGTTTCCCATGCCCATCAATCTCACGTGCAGGCGCTGCCTTCGCTGGTAGAAAATTTTGGAGCAACCTTCTGCCTCCATGAATATGAGTACCAGCATCTTAAGCGAACAAATATCCTCACGGAGCCGGATCAGATTTTGCACGACAATGACATTCTGAACCTTGGAGACATTGAAATTCGAGTTTTGCTAACCGCCGGTCACACCAAAGGATCGATCTGTTTTTGGGTCAAGGAGGCTCGGGCGCTATTTAGCGGCAGCACCTTTTTGAAAAGAGGCTATGGGCAGATCTGGGGCCCCAGCAGCATGTCCCTGATGCATTTTAGTCTGAAGCGTCTCAGCTCCACGAT
>CAZSON010000584.1:0-1621 GCA_964608375.1 uncultured Desulfobacter sp.
AGCCGTCCGCATTGCTTTTTCAGGTTTATTGTCTTCTTGCAACTTTAACTGTTCTTTCCCTGTCCTGGATATGGGGGTTTGTTCACCCATGAGGTTTTTTCAGAAAAAAATGGCAAATATTTCTTCATGAAATAGAGCGGGTTGAAACCCCTTTAATAGTACGCTCAAGGGGATCTGAAAGGAACGGATAATGAAATCCAAAGAAGCCGATGAGATTAAAAAGTATATTATGAGTCGTTTCAGGGAGAGAACGAAAAGATCGAGACATCACGATAACAATGCAAAAAAATACCTTCCCGGCGGTGACACCCGAACAACCACTTATTTTGAACCCTACCCTGTTTACATGCATAAAGGGCGGGCGTGTTTTATATACGACGTTGACGGGAATCGATACCTGGATTTTGTGAACAACTACACTTCGCTGATCCACGGACATGCGCATCCGCAAACCGTGGAAGCCGCTCAAAACCAGCTGGAAAGAGGGAGTATACTGGGCGCTGCGGCTGAAATCCAATATGTCCATGCAAAGCGTCTGATTCAGCGGATGCCGTTTCTAGAGACCGTTCGCTATTGCAACTCCGGCACCGAGGCCACTTTGTTTGCTATACGGGCTGCCAGGGCATTCAGCGGAAAGGACGGGATCATCAAAATGGACGGGGGTTACCACGGATCTCACGATATCGCAGAAGTGAATCTCAATCCCGACATAAAAGCCGACTCTCTTCCCGGGATCAATGTCGATCCGGGCGTTGCGACAAGCCAGCTGGCAGACGTCCATGTCGCTCCTTTCAATGACCTTGAGGCCCTCGAGGCGGTTCTTAAAACAAAAGCTAAAGAGGTAGCGGCGATTATTTTAGAACCGATGATGGGCGCTGGCGGTATGATACCCCCGCTTCCCAACTATCTTAACGGGGTGCGGGAGCTTGCGGATCGGTACCATGTTTTGCTGATATTCGATGAAGTGCTGACATTCCGTCTGAGCGTTGGGGGATTGCAACAGGTTGAATCGGTCAGGCCGGATCTGACAGCTCTTGGAAAAATAATAGGCGGCGGCTTTCCTGTGGGTGCATTTGGCGGTCGCAAGGATATTATGGCCCTGTTTGATCCGACCCGCACCAACGCTCTGATGCACGGCGGTACCTTTAACGGTTGCAACATTACCCTGACAGCAGGTTTGGCCACCCTTGAAGCATATGGGCAGGCTGAAGCCGAACGTCTGAACAGTTTGGGAGATCGATTGAAGAGCGGATTTAGCCGGGTGCTCAAAAAGCACGGGATAAACGGTTGCCTTTCGGGAATAGGATCTTTGAACCAGGTCCATTTGACGCCCAGCCCCCCGCTCAATGCCAAAGAGGCGGCTATCTGCAGATCCAGGTTCAGCGAAATATTCAGATTGCTTCACCTAGAGTTGATGAACAGGGGCATCTACTCGGCTCCTGCCCGCAGCATGTTTATTCTTTCCACGCCGATGATGGAGGCCGAAATCGACCATGCCATTGAGGTCTTTCAGGAAACCGTAGAATTACTGAAGCCATATATTGCACGACAATCTGCACAAATTTGTTGACAGCCATAAATCGATTCATTATCGTGTTATCAAATTAAAAAAGGTAATATC
>CAZSON010000585.1:0-1616 GCA_964608375.1 uncultured Desulfobacter sp.
GTAATCGATACATTCCCTTTGCCGAGGTACTGCTCTATATCCTTATCAAAGGAGATATCATCCGCCTGGATATGCCAGGATGCTGCCGGGCTTTTAAGATCGGAATCAATCGGCAGATCACCTCCTTTTCCTGACACCCAAGGAGGATTTACAATAAAAATGAGAAAGACAAATACCAGCGCGGCGGTCACTGCTCGAACGTTAAAAAAAAATTTAGAATTAGAAGATAAAATACCTAATATCCTATCCCTGCCGGCCGGGCTCGGGCAGGCTTTTTGTGATCGATGATCGTACTGAAAAATAGACATGGCGGATAATTGAACCATGAAAAGGCTGTAGGGTAAAGGTTACAGGATAATTTCTTGAACCTGGATTAAATCTCCTGTATAAAACCAACTCAAGGGAAAAAGTCAAGATGTAGTTATCCACTTTTATCCTTTAATGATAATAGTCTATCGCCCCATCATTTTATCTTTAAACTTAAGCGAAAATCGGTATTTGTTGTCCTTAGTCGACCCTTTAAATGAAGAAAAGCAGTTAAGAGCAGGAAAAAAATGGACATTTTGTTAACAAATGATGACGGAATTTATGCAGCGGGATTGCAGGCACTTTATAAAAGACTTTCAAAAAGACATTTTGTTACTGTTGTTGCCCCCGAAGGTGAACGAAGCGCAGTGAGCCATGCCATTACTCTTCATGAACCGCTTCGGGTTAAAATGATCAGGGTAAACGGGGGATTTACCGGATATGCTGTCAGTGGAACACCGGTCGATTGCATAAAACTGGGTATTATAGAACTACTCGATACCAAACCGGAAATGGTAATTGCAGGTATCAATCCGGGTGCGAATATCGGAATCGATATCAATTATTCCGGAACCGTGTCTGCAGCAAAAGAGGCGGGCTTATGGGGAATACCTGCAATCGCCGTTTCGAGGCAAAGGTGTGATATGCAGCAGTATGACGACGTGGCGATTTTTATAGAGGCGCTGGCAGATCACGTTTTTAAAAATGGATTGCCCGATGGAACGATCTTAAACGTAAATTTTCCGGGTATGCCTGTTTCAAAGGCATCAGGGGTTCGGATAAGCCGGCAGGAGACCGTACATTTCCCGGAATATTTCGAAAAAAGGGTCGATCCGCGAAACAATGAATACTACTGGCAAGGGTGTGTTCCTCTTACCGCTTTTGAGAATCCCGATAGTGATAGAGCCACTATATGCCAAAATTTTATTTCCATCACCCCAATTAAATGCGATATGACCGATTACAATGCCATTGAAAGTCTCAAAAAATGGGATATAGGAAAACAGAAGCGGAAATCCAGGGGTTGCATAGATGCTGATTACGTTTGAAGGAATAGAAGGGTCCGGTAAAACAACACAGATCAAACATGTCGCCCGTTTTTTAAATGAAAAAGGACATGACTGCGTTATAACAAGAGAACCTGGAGGGACGGAGATAGGAAAAAAGATTCGTTCGATTTTACTCAATCCAAAAAATGAAGGGATTGATCCACTGGCCGAGTTTTTCTTATATGCCGCTGATCGCGCTCAGCACCTCAGAGAGGTTGTTAACCCTTGCCTGTTATTGAAAAAAACAGTTTTATGTGATCG
>CAZSON010000586.1:0-1612 GCA_964608375.1 uncultured Desulfobacter sp.
AGCTGCATCATATGGTTTTGAAACATGTCCCGAATAACCCCTGCCTGTTCATAATAACCCGCTCGATGTTCGACGCCCAGAGTTTCTGAGGCAAGGATGCTGACATGATCAATATATCTTCGATTCCAGATCGGTTCAAAAATGGCATTGGCAAAACGAAACATCAGTACGTTCTGGACTGTTTCTTTTGCCAGATAATGGTCTATCCTGTATAGTTGATGTTCTTTAAAATATCCCTGAATACTCTGATTCAATTCAACGGCGGTTTTAAGATCGCGGCCAAAGGGCTTCTCAATAACAAGTCGTGACCATCCGTTGCCGTTTTCTCTTTCCCTGCTAAGACCGGCCTGTCCTAACATTTGAGCAACCGGTTTATAAAGAGACGGGGGAAGGGCAAGGTAAAAAATTTTGTTCCCTTGCGTATTATGTTTCTGATCCAATTTCCTGAGAAACTTGGCTAGACTAGTAAAAGAACCCAAATCTGCATAATCAATGGACCGATAATGAAGGACGTCAGAAAAGGCCTGCCATTTTGAATCGTCCATAAGGCCTTTTGCCATTAAGGCTTTTTCCATTTTGCTCCTGAATTGCTGATCGTTCAGCTTTGTTCGACCGCACCCAACAATACAAAAAGAATGCGGCAGACCGTCATTTAAAAATAAATTAAAGATGGCCGGAACCAGTTTCCTGGCAGTTAAATCACCCGTGGCTCCCAAAATAACAACGGTGCTGGGATCACTATGCTCGATCCCCAGATGATCTTCGGTGCGAATTCCCGGATCGGATAGCCTCAACCGATCTTTTCCAATTTCACTCATTCTATCCTCCCCTAGATCAGTCAATTCATCGAAAGTTTAATAGATTATTGATCATCAATTCATTATTGGTCTGCAGGGTAAACTGCATGTCCGCCAAACTCCCCGCGAAGGGCTGCAAGGACTCTATCAGAAAAAGGATCTTCCTGCCGGGAACGAAAACGCCGTAGCAGAGAAAGGGTGATAACCTGTGCCGGCACGCCGGTTTCGAGGGCCTGCTGGATCGTCCATCTTCCTTCTCCTGAATCTTCAACATATCCTTTGATAGCTGAAAGTTTTTGGTCTTTTCTAAAAGCGTCTTCAGCGAGTTCCAATAACCATGAACGAACTACGCTCCCCTGATTCCATAGATGGGCGATATCGGCATAGTTGAGAGAATCCGCATAATCGGATGCCTCCAGAATTTCAAACCCTTCACCATAAGCCTGCATCATCCCGTATTCAATGCCGTTATGTACCATTTTTACAAAATGTCCCGCTCCAGAGGGCCCGCAGTAGAGGTATCCTTCTTCCGGGGCCAGGGTTTTAAATATAGGTTCCAAGTGATGAAATGTATCTTTTTCTCCACCGATCATCATGCAGTAGCCGATCTGAAGCCCCCATATTCCGCCGCTGACACCGACATCCGCAAACCGGATATTTTTTTCAACAAGAAGTTCTGCTCTGCGTATGTCGTCTTTATAATATGAGTTGCCGCCATCGATAATGATGTCGCCCGGCGAAAGGGTGTCCTTTAGCTTATGAATATGATCATCCACCGCCTGTCCGGCTGGAAGCATTATCCATACGATGCGAGG
>CAZSON010000587.1:0-1605 GCA_964608375.1 uncultured Desulfobacter sp.
TATCCCAAAATGCTCAAAGTCGTTCGCAAATGACTTTTTACGAGACTGTCAAATTTAAGCAATCGTGCAGTTAATTTCATAAAAGTCATTTTATCTTTTTTGGATCATCCTCTTGACATGGGGCGTTTTTGAAATTATATTTCGATTAATGTCGAATAATCGAGAAAACAATATCGAAAAATTTGCGGAAATGTTTAAGGCGCTTTCTAACCCGAACCGGCTCAGGATATTTTTGCGACTCATCTCTTGCTGTGTGCCCGGAGTGATTACCCACATAAAAGACAGTGTTGAATCTGAAGGGTGTGCCTGTGTCGGTGACCTTGGCAAGGATCTCGGGATCGTACCCTCTACGATATCACATCATATAAAAGAACTTCGGCAGGCCGGTCTGATCCATATGGAACGGCGAGGGCAAAAAGTCGAGTGCTCAATTGCTCCGGAGACTCTGATGGCTTTGAAAAATTTTTTTTCAACATAGAAAGAAGAGGTTTTTTTATTATAAATTTCGATAGTTGTAGAATACTAAAAAAGGACAAAAAAATGGAAACAATAGAAAAAGATGAAATCAGACAAGCGGTTCGAGAAAGCTACGGAAAAGTGGCAAAAGCAGTAGTCGGCTCCATCGAAGCCAGCCCGGCAACATCGTGTTGCGGCCCATCAGACATTTCCGTCGAAACAACCCCGGCATCTTCCTGTTGCGTTGGCTCGGATGTTACAACGGAACAAATATCCTCAATTATGGGATATACAGAGGAAGATATCAATTCCATTCCCGAAGGCGCGAATATGGGGTTGGGCTGTGGGAACCCTGTTGCCCTTGCTTCGCTTAAATCCGGCGAAACAGTGGTGGATCTGGGCAGCGGAGGCGGGTTTGATTGCTTTTTGGCGGCCAGAGAGGTGGGCGAAACCGGGCGGGTTATCGGAGTGGATATGACATCGGAAATGGTTACCAAAGCGAGAAAAAATGCGGAAAAAGCAGGGGCAACCAATGTTGAATTTCGATTGGGTGAAATCGAACACCTGCCTGTGGCTGATAACAGTGCGGATATTATAATGTCTAATTGTGTCATTAATCTTTCCCCTGACAAGCAGAGCGTTTACCGCGAGGCCTATCGCGTCCTCAAGCCTGGCGGCCGGTTGTCGATTTCAGATATTCTGGCAACCGCTCCCCTCCCAGAGGAAGTTCAGAAGGATATGGCTTTGGTTGCTGCCTGTGTAGGTGGCGCATCAACCATTGATGAAACCGAGGCATTGTTAAGAAGTGCGGGTTTTCAGGATATCAAAATCAAACCAAAAGATAACAGCCGTGAGCTGATTTCAAAGTGGAATCCTGACAAGAGCAAAAACGCTTGGGACTATGTGATCTCAGCTTACATCGAAGCCGTAAAGGGCGGCTGATCATTGCATAAAAAAACGAGATCGTATTCTTTAAGCAGTTATTGCAGAGTTCCCAAAGGTAAACAAAGCGACCGGTTTGGGTATTTATTACCCATTTTTCTCGGGTGACAGTCTCATAGGTGGATACTTTTTACCCCCACCGATCCTTAAAATTCCTTATCAAAATATATCTTTTAAACTCGGTGGTACTCAACAGATTTGTTTTCT
>CAZSON010000588.1:0-1598 GCA_964608375.1 uncultured Desulfobacter sp.
GATATCAACTCTCGGTTCATTCGAATATTTTTCAATTATTTATCTCAGGTTCGGGAGCGCTTTGCATGGCGGATCGATAAATTTGGAGCAAATAGCCCCTTACCTCATATTGATATATATAAAGAATCGGTTGAGAGAATCAATCATAATCTATTAAAATCAATCAAAATATATATTAATAATAAATTTACATTATTACGGGAATTCACTGTAAGCCTCCACGCGTTAAGCCCGCTGAAAATTCTTGATCGGGGCTATAGCATCACCCGAACGATTCCAGAAAAGAAAATCATAAAAGACCCGAAAATACTAAAAATAGGTCAGTATCTTGAAGTCATTGTTTCAAAAGGTCAATTCATAAGCAAAGTCGAAAGGAAAAGCCAAAATGGCAAAACAGAATTTTGAACTTGCAATGCAAAAGCTTGAAGAAATCACCAAAGAGCTGGAAGTTGGGGATCTTCCCCTTGAAAAAGCACTGCAAAGGTTTGAGGAAGGGATCAAGCTTTCTAAATTTTGTTCCGAAAAGCTGGAGGAAACCGAAAAGAGGGTTACCATCTTGCTCAAAGATATGGGCGGTGATATTTTTGAAAAGCCATTTTTAACCGAAAACAATAACTGAGGCGGTCGGATTCCATTAAAAAACACTCTGAATTCCATTTGCGAATAATCAATGTTTGACCTGCATTCATACCTCAAATCAAAACGCAGACGAGTCAATAAAGCCTTAAAAGAAATCCTTGAGGCGAAGATTTCAAATAAGGGTCGGCTTTCTGACGCTATGGGCTATTCACTTATGGCCGGCGGAAAAAGAATAAGGCCAATTTTATGTATGGCCGCAGCCGAATCGGTCGGTGGAAACACTGATGATGCAATGTGCACAGCCTGTGCCATTGAAATGATACACACCTACTCGCTCATTCACGATGATCTTCCGGCAATGGACAATGATCAATTGAGAAGAGGAAAGCCGACCTGTCACCTGGCATTCGACGAGGCCACGGCGATTCTTGCCGGCGATGCCCTTTTGACTATGGCTTTCCAGCTCCTCTCAGGTATTGAGGTTACAAATGAAGATCATGCCTCAAATTGTTTTGACATTATTCAGGCGATCTCTCAGGCAGCAGGATGTGAAGGGATGATTGAGGGGCAGATAAGAGATATCGCCTTTGAAGGAACCCTGATAACTTTGAGTCAACTTCAAAATATGCATTATTTAAAAACCGGTGCGCTTATTGTTGCATCGATTTATGCCGGTGCTGTGTTGGGGGGCGGTACTCAAAAGGAGATCGAACAACTTAAAATTTACGGTAAAAATATCGGCCTTGCTTTTCAGGTAACCGATGATCTTCTTAACGTTGAGGGTGATCCCACACTAACCGGTAAGGCCGTTGGAACGGATGATCGCCTTCATAAGAACACCTACCCTTCTCTAATCGGAATCGATCAATCAAAGGTATTTGCAAAAAAACTCATAAAGAACGCATTGCAAGCCATTGATAATTTTGATAACAGATCTGCTTCGCTCAGGGCCATTGCAAAGTATATCCTCAAAAGAAAAGACTAATCGATCTGTGCAGGGTTCAGGTTGCTAAATTATA
>CAZSON010000589.1:0-1593 GCA_964608375.1 uncultured Desulfobacter sp.
TTCAACCATAACGAGCCCATCCGGGCGCCGGTTTCGGTTTGGGCTTTTTCCCGTAAAAAATATCATCCATCCAATTGAATAAACGCCTTGAAAATCGGTTTCGGGAGATCAGGGCGCGAATAAGCCTGTGGGGAAACGTGCCGGCATGACTCCAGGGGCAGACGCGCATGCAGATGTTGCAATCGGTACCCACCCTGCCCCAGTAGTCAAAGCATGTTTCCGCATTCAGTTTCCATCGCAAGGTGCCATTGACCTCTTTCTGATCATCCAACGCAATGGAATGAGAGGGGCAGCAGTTCGCGCATTTTTTGCAGATCGTGCAAAAATCTTTGGCGCCAATATCAACCGGTTTGTCGGGGATCAGCGGGAGATCAGTGGTAACCGCCCCCAGCCGGACCCGGGGGCCGTAATCCCGTGTCATCAGATAGCCCAAACGGCCGGTTTCTCCCAAACCGGCATCAACGGCCAATGGAACCAGGGTCGCATCATAATGTCGCAGATGGTTGGCAGTGGCCGAATACCCCAGGTTTGCGATATAGCCGGCCAGTTGGGTGGCGATGAAAGCGCCTTTGGCATAATTGCCCATGCTGGCGATGGTGGTCGGGGTATGGGGGGCCGTTCCGACCAGTTCAAACGCCATCTCCGTGGCAAAGACCACGGCATAGGGATGGGTCAACTCGATCGTCTTTCCCCAGTCGTCCCAGCGGTCGTCAAATATTTCCCCCCTGTTGGAATAAATCCATAAGGGATTGATTTCGGCGATGCCGACCAGATCGGCTCCGAGATTGAGCGCAAAACCTTTTACCCTTTCACTAGCTGATTTCGCCCGCAGGGCCACCCGCAGGCCTTTGAATTCCGGGTGGGCGGATGGGTTGAATTTTTCCGGAGTCGAAAGGTGCAGCGGTATTGATAAAGAGGCCATAGTGGCCGCCACGTTGGGCCTGTCGTTCGGTCTGTCAACCGATCCGGGTTGGCCCAAAGGACCGCCACGTTCCCTTCGCAAGTTGTCCAATTTTTCGTATTCAGGATGCATTTCATAATAGGTTTTGTAGGCGTTCGTCCCCAAGCGCAGAGATCGATTGCGGGCAAACATGATGTCACGCTCATCATTTCGTTTCACCGTGCCGACAATCAGCCCTTTTGTCCCTTTCAAAGCGTTTGGATTTAACCCGATTCTCGGCATCAGCAAGAGACAGAGCCCCAAGGCCATCACAAAGCCGAAGGTTAAGATGGTGAAACCTGGGTCGGTTTTAAAAAAACCGCTTGATTCCAAAAAGAACAACCCTGCAACCAGCACTGACATGAGCAAAAACTGGATACAGCCGAAAATGGCGGCACGTCTTTCTTTTTCCCAAACAGAGGAGATAAAATAAGCAAAACCGATCATGACTAGCAAAATACCGGCCATGGCTGTCAGAATGAACAAAATCGTCTCCATCACAGGCTATTTTTTCCTCTCAGCATCTTCTTGATTGTTTTTAGAGTGTGTCTTTACGCTAAACGGCTTTTGAATAAAGCTAATATGATTTTTTTTGAAAAAATTCCTTGAAACCCTTCTTTAAACATAATATCAGTCCTGGCGAAACAATAAAA
>CAZSON010000590.1:0-1593 GCA_964608375.1 uncultured Desulfobacter sp.
ATACTGGAATGCCTTAATGATGCCGGTATAACATCGTATTGCCTCGAACGGATCGGAATTCCGGATCGATTTATCGAACACGGATCACAAAGTTTTCTCAGATCCAAATACGGGATAAACCCAACTTCCATCGTCAATGCAGGCAAGCATTTGATCGCGGCCCGCGACAACAACTCCATTTCCCATCATGACCTTTTGACAGACCTGGTTAGCGGGCGAATGGGAAAAGGATAAATTGAAAATAAGGCTCGATCAGATAATAGTGGAAAAAGGGCTCGCACAAAGCAGGCAGAGCGCTAAAAGTTTGATTATGGCAGGAAAAGTTTTGGTCGATAGCCGACCGCTGGATAAACCCGGCACCCTTATTTCAAGTGATAAAAAGATACGCATTAAGGGCGGGCGGAATCGGTACGTCAGCAGAGGTGGGTTAAAACTTGAAAAAGCTTTGAACGAGTTTAAAATTGAGGTTTCGGATTTCGACTGTCTCGACGTGGGTGCATCTACCGGTGGCTTTACAGACTGCCTTTTACAACACGGTGCAGCCCGTATTTTTGCGGTAGATGTTGGATATGGTCAACTGGCATGGAAACTCAGGCAAGACCCCCGGGTTTACGTGATCGAACGGACGAATATTCGACATATGCCGATTGAAACCATTTCCTGTCCTGTGGACCTGGTAACCATCGATGTTTCATTTATTTCGCTTAAGATAGTGGTGCCGGAAGTTATACAATTTTTAAAAGCCGATGGGGCTATTCTCGCCCTGATCAAACCCCAGTTTGAAGTGGGCAAGGGAAACATCGGCAAAGGCGGGGTGGTCAAAAGTCCGATTTTACACCGCAAAGTGATCGATGATCTGTCGGCTTTTTTTTCAAAAGAAGGCCTTAAATATAAATCGATAACGCCTTCGGCGCCCCTTGGTCCCAAAGGAAACAAAGAGTTTTTTATATATTTGAAACGTTCTGAACCATAAACTCAAATAATTTCTCATTCGACTTGATTTTTTTGGTTTTTGCAGATAGAGATAACCGTTTGTAATTCATTAAATATTTAAGATTTAGATCAGAGAGGAGCTTAGATACACAACATGATTGATCATTTGAGAAATATCGTGCTTGTTGCCCATGGTGGGGCTGGAAAAACTTCACTGGCAGAGGCGGCATTGCTTCAGTCGGGAGTTATTAACCGGCGGGGCCATGTCGAAAACGGGAATACAGTAATGGATTTTGAACCCGAAGAAATAAAACGACAATCAAGCATTAGTACCGGATTACATCAATATGTCTGGAATAAACATGTGACAAACATCATAGATACTCCCGGAGACCAGAATTTCTTTGCGGACACAAAAAGCTGTATGCAGGGTGCAGACAGCGCGGTGGTAGTTATAGATGTTGTCGACGGCGTAAAAGTTCAGACAGAACAGGCATGGGATTTTGCTAAAGAGTTGAATATGCCTTGTGTGATATTCATCAACAAGCTTGACAGAGAGCGGGCGGATTTTTCCCGTGCATTTGAAGATGCAAGCAGATGTTTTGAAACAAAGCCGATAGCTCTCCAACTCCCGATTGGATCTGAAGAGAATTTTAAAGG
>CAZSON010000591.1:0-1585 GCA_964608375.1 uncultured Desulfobacter sp.
GCTCGATTGTGAAACGACCGGTCGGTATGGCTTTACGGTTCGGGTGACTCCTCAGGGCGATGATTTTATCCAACATAGCCCCGGTCTGATTACATGGGCTTAATGGCGCTTATGGAAACTAGACATGAAGACGCTTGAAAAGAACCCGCGTGTTCTGATGGTAACCCCTGAAGTTACCTACCTGCCGGACCGGATGGCCAGTCTTTCCAACCTTCTTACCGCTAAAGCGGGCGGTCTTGCCGATGTTTCTGCGGCACTGGTTAAAGCACTTTTTGACCAGGACGTCGATGTTCATGTCGCCCTGCCGAATTACCGGGCCATATTTTCCGACCGGCTGGCGCCATTTTTAAAAAAAGAACAGCTCGCCTTTCGGAAAGTGATGCCTGATGACCGGATCCATTTGGCGGAAGACAGGGCTTTTTTCTATCTGAATCGTGTCTATTCAGATTATGGGGGCGAAAATACAAAACTGGCCCTGGCCTTTCAGCGAGAGGTCATAAATAATGTTATTCCCCGTGTGCGGCCGGACCTGATCCATTGTAACGATTGGATGACGGGACTGTTGCCCGCCATGGCCAGACAAATGGGGATTCCGTGCTTGTTTACCATCCATAATATCCATACAGTCAAATCTACCCTTGAGCATATAGAAGACCGTGGAATCGATGCCGCCTATTTCTGGCAACATCTGTATTATGAACAAATGGCGACCGAATATGATTCGACCCGTGAAACCAACCCGGTCGATTTTCTTGTCAGCGGAGTTTTCGCAGCCCACTTCGTCAATACTGTCAGCCCCACTTTTTTGCACGAAATTGTAGACGGCCGATTCAATTTTGTTAGCGAACCATTACGCCGTGAACTGGCCAATAAATTATACGCCGGATGCGCAACCGGTATTTTAAATGCACCGGATCCTGTTTTCAATCCGACAACAGACCCCCATCTCTTTCATAAATACGGCCCCAAGAATCTGGTCACCGGCAAACAGGAAAACAAGCGTGCATTGCAGAAACGACTGGGGCTTATCGAGGATAAAAACGCGCCGCTGTTTTTTTGGCCGTCGCGCCTTGATCCCAGGCAGAAAGGATGCCAGCTGCTGGCCGAAATTTTATATCGCCTGATTTCTACTTTCTGGGAACAGAACCTGGAGATTATTTTTGTGGCCAACGGTGATTATCAGAAAGTTTTCAGAGATATCGTCGTCTATCATGGATTTCATGATCGCGTGGCCGTATCTGATTTCAACGAACAGACCGAACATCGTGCCTATGCCGCGGCGGATTTTATCCTGATGCCTTCCCGCTTTGAACCCTGCGGCTTGCCGCAGATGATCGCACCGATTTATGGCACACTCCCGGTCGCACACAATACCGGTGGAATTCGTGATACCGTTGTCCACCTCGATGTTGAAAACAATATCGGAAACGGTTTTCTTTTCGAAACCTATGATTCCAATGGCCTGATGTGGGCCATCGAACGGGCTATCGATTTTTTTCGACTCTCCCCCAAAGTCAAATACAACCAGATGAGGCGAATCATGAAGCAAAGCGCCAAAACTTTTACCCATGCCGTTACGGCCCGG
>CAZSON010000592.1:0-1582 GCA_964608375.1 uncultured Desulfobacter sp.
GCAAGATGCGCATCTTCTTTAAAGAGATAGGTTTCAATCGCAATATTGTTATAAAGATCTTTTTTCAGAACATAAGCGGTCGAAGCTGCCAGATGCAAAGCGTCCAACGGATGGCTGAAATGAAAATTAAATGTTTTTGCTCCGTCATTCTGTTTGATTGTCACTGTTTCTGCTTCTGAGGTGGCAATAAAGTTGTTCGGCAGGGTCACGGAAAGTGCATATTCAACCAAAATTTTCGGTTGAGGATACCACTTTGTGGTCAAGAAGACATGATCTTTGTTTATAAAATTGGCCTTTTTATCGGTAAAGCGCACTTCATAGCTGATACGCTTTTCTTTGCCGCTTGACAACTGTAAATCGATCGTTTCATCGGCGTTGCGGATGACGACGTCACCATCTACTTTCACCTCACTCAAATTATGAATAGATAAGCTGACTTTTTTATCACTATCCGTTTTGAGGCGGGCAATACCGGTGATCTTATGCATAGAAGTATTTATTTGCACATCGAGTGCATAATGCAGATTCGCACTCCACGCGGTTATCGGCATTAAAACGAGTGAGACAAAGATCAGTTTTTTAATCATGGACATACCGCCTTTTTCTACAAAAATTGTAAAAAAAAATTTGAGAAGTTACTGGTCCCAATTATATGAATCTGCATACATAATTATTTTGTAACTCGAATTTCTCTCTTCAACGATGCTTTGGGAGCAATTATGCACGGTAGGTGTACTCCAGAGATCCTTTAAGGAACGATTTTCAATAAAAGCCAACAGGGATCGGATGAACATACCGTGGCTTACCAGTATAATTTTCTTTCCCCTGTTTTTTTCTACAATAGTTTCCAGTGATCGTACTGCCCGGCTTTGCAGCTGATGAAATGTTTCTCCTCCGTTCACTTTAAATTTTGATGGGTCTTTAAAAAAACATTTAAACTGATCCGGATATTTAGTTTCGACATCCGAATACCGCATGCCCTCCCATATACCCAAATTAATTTCTTTTAGAGAATCAAGCTCATGTATATCTTTTAGACTTCCGTTTAATATCAATTCGGCCGTCTCATAAGCCCTTGTGCTGCTGCTAGAGTAAGCGACGTCATACCTGATATGGCACAGTTTGTTCCCCAAATCCATCGCTTGTTTACGTCCTGAATCGGTTAAAGCCGATTCAGAATGGCCCTGTACCCGAAGAGAGGCATTCCACTCTGTTTGGCCATGGCGGATGAGGTGTATTTGGGTCATCGACTCTCTCATTGAACACCCTTTCCGTCTACCTTGGGGGAGAATAGAGGCATCGATTTATCCTTTCTATCCGGTCTATCCGGAAAAACGAGGATCTGATATTTATCCCGTTGCATCTCCGCAGTTAAGGTGGTCTGAATATGAAATGAAAAAACAAGAAATCTCTTCTTATCATGGCGACAGAAAACCACAATATAATTTTTTATTACCATCGATTTCAAACCGTCTTTCGAACAAATTTTTCTTTTTTGGGGAAACATTTCAGTGGCGAACGAGAATTGGGTTAAAAAATAGAGCGGTTGTATTGCAGGATCAAAATCGATATAGACTATAAC
>CAZSON010000593.1:0-1568 GCA_964608375.1 uncultured Desulfobacter sp.
ATGACCAAGGCCATAGAGATCATGGAACCCCATATTCCAAAAGAAGATATAGCAGAAAAGATGGGGACAATCGTTATCGGAACCATTGAGGGAGATATTCATGATATCGGCAAACGGATTGTGGCAACCATGCTCAGGGTCTACGGCTTTGAAGTTCATGATCTGGGCAGGGATGTACCGATCGATGACTTTGTTGAAAAAGCAAAGGAAACCGATGCGGACATTGTGGGTTCATCCTCGCTGATGACCACTACAATGAGTGGGCAAAAAATTCTTGAGGAAAAACTCATCAGGGAAGGCCTCAAGGACAAAATTAAAACCATGATCGGCGGCGCGGCCTGTAACCAGGAATGGGCAAATAGAATCGGTGCGGACTGTTATGCCGAGGACGCGAATGAAACGGTTTTAAAGGCCAAAGAACTACTTAAATAATATTGTAAAGGAGGTGATTTTATGTACCGAGGACTTCAACCCGGGATAAGTACCCGGGAAGGTTGGGGCTTGAACATGTTCACGGACGACGAGCTTTATGAAATTCATCTGGCAACACTGGATGTGCTTCAAAACTACGGCGTGGGTGTACACTGTGATGAAGCCCTGGATATCTTTGAGGACGGTGGGGCCACTGTAGATCGCAAGACAAATCACGTTAAGCTATCCCCTCACCTGGTGGAGGATGCCATTCGCTCGGCACCCAGCACCATCTTGCTGGCCGGTCGAACCCCTGAATATGATGTAACCCTTCAGGGCGGCAGGGTCGGCTTTACTTCGTTTGGCGCCGGTGTAATGGTTATAGACCCTTTTACCGGAGAATATCGTGAGTCAAACAAAAAGGATGTTGCTGCCACCGCCCTGGCCTGTGATGCTCTGGTAAACGTAGATATTTATTCCAGTGCAGTTGTGGCCAGGGATGTGGAATATGCCACCGATCTTAACGAGGCTGAGGCTTTTTTGACCAACACTTCAAAGCACTGCCATCATATCGATCTGACCGGTGGTGCGGGCGCAAAAAAATTCTTTGAAATGGCTGCAGCCATTGTCGGCGGTATGGACAAACTGAGAGAGCGACCTCTGGTTTCTGCGCTCGTCTGTCCAACCAGCCCTCTGGAATTGCACACGCATACAGCTGAAATAATCATTGAATGCGCCAAGGCAGGCCTTCCGGTAGATGTTTTGTCGATGGCCATGTCAGGCGCTTCTGCTCCCGTGTCGGTCGGGGGTACGCTGGTCACTCACAATGCCGAGGTTTTGGCAGGTATTGTATTAAATCAGCTAACGGCAAAGGGCGCTCCCGTGATTTACGGCAGTTCCACCACGACATTTGATCTAACCTATGCCACGGCGCCCGTGGGGGCACCGGAACTGGGTATGATCAGTGCCGGAGTTGTTGCGTTGGCTCGCAAATACATGCTGCCGAGCTATGTGGCCGGTAGCTAGGCTGACAGTAAACTGTCCGATGCTCAAGCCGGACATGAGAAGACCATGACCTCCCTGCTTCCTGCTTTGGCAGGCGCAAACCTGATATACGGGATGGGCATGCTGGAGTTAGGTGTGACTTTCAGCTGGGC
>CAZSON010000594.1:0-1566 GCA_964608375.1 uncultured Desulfobacter sp.
TTGATTCGACCACGGGTCGGATCAAAACCGATTGAGATTATTTGCAATATTGCAGATGAGCTTCCGGCCTATGTAAAGGGCGATCCGGGCAGGTATCGCCAGGTACTGACCAATTTAATGGGGAATGCATCCAAGTTTACCGAAGCGGGTGAAATTGAACTCTCCCTGGATGTTGAAACTGAAAATAGTGATAAAATCAAACTTCATGCCCGGGTGAGGGACACCGGCATAGGTCTATCAAAGGACAAACTGGAAGCGATATTTAAGCCTTTTCAACAGGCCGACGGGTCCACTACCAGGAGATACGGAGGTACCGGTCTCGGACTTTCGATCTGCAAAAAAATATCAAAACTAATGGCTGGAGATGTCTGGGCGGAAAGCGAAGGCGGCAAGGGAAGCCTGTTTCATTTTACTGCATGGCTAAAAAAGACCGATGCAAAGGTAAGAAAAAGATTTGTCCCTGTATCCCTTTCAGGCAAGAAAGCGCTGATTGTTGATGATAACCAGAGGAATCTGGGGATATTGAAAAAGTTGCTGAAATCGGTCGATATGGAAGCTGTTTCGCTGAGAAACGGTGGAAAAGTCACAGCAACTCTGGAAGAGGCTTTTAAGGAGCAGGCTCGGTTTGATATCGGTATTATGGATATCCAGATGCCTGATATGAGCGGCTATGATATTGCAGAGCAGATTCGTGATCTGAAATCTGATATCTGCGACTTGCCGCTGATCGCTCTATCCTCTTCAACAGACCGGGACGCTAAAAAATGCAAAGAAGCGGGATTTGATGGTTTCCTGAGCAAGCCGATTCGCCGGGAAAAATTGTTTCAAATGCTTGAAAGAATTTTAGGAAAAAAAGAGGCGGAGAAAGCAAAGGCTGACATCATTAAGCCCCAAATTCTAACGCAGTATTCCGTGCGCGAGGAAATCAAGCATTCCGTTCGAATACTTTTGGCAGAGGACAACCCGGTCAATCAGAAATTGGCCAAGCTGATGCTGACAAAGGCCGGGTATCAGGTTGAAGTGGTCAATAACGGCAAAGAGGCTGTCGATAAATATACGGCGGCGCCGGGCGATTTCGACCTGATCTTCATGGATATACAGATGCCTGAGATGGATGGGATTGCTGCCACGCGAAAAATTCGAAACTTGAGTCCTAAAATTCGAAAAATACCGATTGTTGCTATGACTGCCCATGCCATGAAGGGCGACAGGGAGAAGTATTTAGATGCCGGGATGGATGATTATATTTCCAAACCGATCAAGCGGGAAATTGTTTTTGATATTCTAAGAAAGTGGGTATTTTAACAGCGGGATCAACAATTGAGCACTGGCATTAAATCCTTAGGTTTTGCATCGTTCACAACCCGGCGAACATCGCCGAGGTATCACCTTCCTTTTGGATTCTTAACAGCACATTGGCAGTTCCTGAATTTTTTTCTTCCTGGATTTTTTCAAGAATAACGGAGCGTCCGTTCTTTTGGTAGTCCTGCCGAATATCCTCTGCGGTATAATTAAAACAGAAACAAATCAGATCATTCTCCATTGATCACTCCTTTTAAATATAAA
>CAZSON010000595.1:0-1561 GCA_964608375.1 uncultured Desulfobacter sp.
AGCATTTAAATATCGATTAATCCATTTTCCATCTTCGGCGAGAGAGCTCGTTTAAGGACGTTGAGGCATAAAGACCTCTGGAGGGACCCTGTAGGATCTTCCGGACCAACAGGGCAGGCAATACTGGCTGACTTTTCGAAATATGTTAATTGTGGGCCGCCCCCTGTCCGCCGTCTTTTTGGCGGGACTGAACTTATCACTCTGGATAAGGGATGATCGGCAGCCATTACTTTCAAGGGCATACCGGATAAACGTAACGATCAGAGGAAGGGTTCGCATTTGTGGGAGAATCGCCGAAAATTTGACAAAAAGCTATTAGGAGAAGTGCGTCCTAACAATGGTGAAAGTTCTAACTTATTGATTTAACAGAGATTAAAAATATTTTCATTTTTCACTTGACAGAAGAATTATAGGATGTCCCGCTTTATCCCAATTTCCAAAAAGATCAAAGCTGCGTAAGAAGCCAAAACGCCAAGGCTGTGCACGCGCTGCACCAACGACCCCCATTAGGAAACGCATAAAATCATGCCTGCCCGCCGTCTTTTTGGAGGGGCTGTCCCTATTTTTTCCCCGCCGTTTTCTTGGAGGGACAGGAGAATTATAGGATGCCCCCTTTTTCACAAGCACTTAACCTATTATTATTGACTTCTTGCAAAGATTTTATTATATTAAATCGTCATTAATGGAAGAAAAAAGGTAAAAAAATGAATGCTGCGGACGAAATTTTAAAAGAAGCTTTAACATTAAGAGCTCCTCAAAAAGCGAAGTTGATTGATAAGTTGCTCTTAAGCTTGGATAAGCCCGACAGTGAAATTGATGAATTATGGGCCGAGGAAGCGGAAAAACGAATTGATGCGTACGAATCGGGGTATCTAAAAACTGTTACCTTGGAAAAGGTTCTTCAAAAGTATCAGTAACCAATGGTGATGCGGATCCGGTTCTTGCAGATTGCTCAGATCGAATTAGATGAAGCAATTGAGTATTATAATTATGAAGCCCGCGGGCTTGGTGACAGGTTTTTGACCGAGGTATTGAATGTTATTGACAGAATTTGTATATTTCCAGATGCATGGCATCCCTGCTCAAAAAGAACCAGAAGGTGCCAAACTCGTCGTTTTCCATACGGCATCATTTATCAAATAAGAGAAGGCGAAATTTTGGTCGTCGCAGTAGCAAACCTTCATCGAAAACCGGATTATTGGAAAGATCGGGTATAGTTAACTCCCCGGATCTCTCGCTTTTACCGCTTCTCGCATATCTCGCAAACAAAATTTAACATCTTCCGCTGAAAGCAGATTCTCTTTTCCCCTTTCTTCCGGGAAGGGGAAAACAAAATCAAAACGAAACGCGCAATTTCAACCCCGTTTTTACACTCGCCCGCCATCGGATTTGCCTCAGGCGAATGCCGGGCGGGCTCAGGAGAGTCGGGCGGGCGTATTTAACCGGGGCTCAATACAAGAAACGCATAAAATCATGGCTGTCCCCCTTTTTCCTAGATTTTGAACTTAGACCAGTTCGCCTTGGCACACATTCTGAATTATTTGATTGAACGAATAACCTG
>CAZSON010000596.1:0-1558 GCA_964608375.1 uncultured Desulfobacter sp.
CTGAATGCGTATATCCAGATCGAGGTCCATACAGGGCTTTGGTTTCTGATATGTTCAGAGGGTTCCCACCACCCCAAAACGTTCTGTCTGTGATACCAGAACAGATATTGAAGCTGGTCGCATTCAAGGTATTTGGTTTTCACATTGGCCCATAACCCGTTGTACCGCTGATAATCATCGATGTTGGTTACCAGGCCTTTGTTCAGAAGCTGCTGGCGTATCTCAGTTTTCGGGTAAGGGGTAAGGATCTGGCAGTAGGCGGTGTCGGCTCCGGTCGATTTAAAATACTTATAATTGTTAATGATAGCCTGCCCGTCATCATCAGGGAATCCAAAAATCAGGCCACCGATCACCGAGATGCCGTATTTGTGACAGTTTTCAACGGCTTTCCGGGAAGCGTCAGCAATATTGCCCTTGCGTGCGAAGGCGAGGCTCTTTTCCGATGCATTTTCAATTCCCAAAAAAACGGTTTTTATTCCCGCCAGGGACATGCTGCGGACCATTTCCTCGTTTTTTGCCATCGAGATGGAGTCAGCCTGGATAACCATTTTTAATTTCTTATAGTTGCGCTCCGTTACCCCCCGGCATATCTCCATCACCCGTTTTGGATTCAGCGCTAAATTGTCATCTGCGATAAACACCCAGCGGGTCTTTCGTTGATAATAGATATAATCCAGATCGGCAAGAACGCGTTCAATCGGAAATGTTCTGAACGATCGGCCATACATGTGTTGCATACTGCAGTATGTGCATGCGCGGGTGCAGCCCCGGGAAGTTTCCATGACTTCGACTCTGGAATTCATGATGTGGTATCCCCAGGTCAGGCGTCTTTTATCTCGAATGGGAGGTTTAAGCCGAGATAAATCGAGGAGTTCACCCGGCGGATTGTGTATAAATTGATGATCGCGCTTATACGACAGGGAAGCGATCTCTTCGACCGAGTCGTGTCCTTCCAGTGCATTGACCAGTCGACGGCACGCCTCCTCGCCTTCCCCTCGGATCATAAAATCGATATATTCGGCTTCGGAGGATGAGGCAATTTCATCGTACATCAGGGTAGGGTGATATCCGCCGATAACAATTTTCACGCTGGGGAGTATCTGCTTTATCAACCGGATCAATTTTGTACAGGTTTCATACTGCCATGTCATGGCGGATAAACCGACCAGGTCCGGGCGCGTTCTTAAAATCGTTTGGGACACATATTTTTTAAGCCGTCTTCTTTTTCGGATCAGATCAATAATAAAAACTTCATGTCCGACATCTATATTGGCGCCGATGCTGGCAATACCGCAATTCGGAAGGTGAAAGGCATTTTCATGCATCATCACCGGCGCCACATCCGGCATGGACATCATGATTATTTTCATAAAATCCTCAAATGCTTACGTATACAGATAGTCGGCAGGCGTCAATGATATTTCTTGCAAGAAAATATACGGAACGGTGGAGCCGATTTAACAAGGTGTGTGCTTCCGGCTAGAAAAAAGCGCCGGAGATAATCGTATGTGTAGTAATTTTCCCCCAACGTTGCAAAAGTCGAGGATGCTGCAGATCC
>CAZSON010000597.1:0-1558 GCA_964608375.1 uncultured Desulfobacter sp.
TTGTAATCAAAATGTTACGATTTTGTGACGCTTTTTCACTCAAGCATGATTATATTTAAATAAAAAGCACCGGATGGATTCGGCGAACCGCCGATGCCATGCGGCATCAGTTAAATCGATACAGTGTCATTTTCTACCCTTAAAGGAGGTTTAAAATGAAATTTAACATAATTATTATAACGGTTTTGCTTATCGCCTTCTCTTTAGTCGGGTTTGAGTCGACCGACAGCAATCGACCTGAAAAAGAGAAAAAAAGAAGCGTTTTTAACCCATTAGACAGCCGGTGGCAGATTGCGACGTTTGCCGGGGGATGCTTTTGGTGTATGGAATCGGATCTTGAGAAAATTGAGGGCGTGATAGAGGTGATATCCGGCTACACCGGCGGCCACACGGAAAACCCCTCTTACAGCGATGTGTCTGCCGGTGGAACCGGACATGTCGAAGCGGTACAGGTGTTTTACGACCCGGAAAAAGTCTCGTACAGGGAACTTCTCGATGTTTTCTGGCGGCAGGTGAACCCCACCGATCCCGGCGGTCAATTCGTGGATCGCGGCTCTCAGTACCGAACCGCCATCTTTTACCATGACAACGAGCAGAAGCGTCTCGCGCTGGCATCGAAAAAACAAGTGGAAAAATCCGCGATATTCAACAAACCGGTCGTGACCGAAATCATGGCGCTGACCGACTTTTACCCGGCCGAAGACTATCACCAGAAATATTACAAAACGCATGGGTTGCGTTACAAATTCTACCGCCTCAATTCCGGTCGCGATCAATTTTTGAAAAAGGTATGGAGTGGTAAAAAGCTGGCCGCTGCGCCCGCCGCGATCACTTCCCCGTATCCCAAACCCGCAGCCAAAATGCTGCGCGAAAAACTGACCCCGTTGCAGTATAAGTTGACCCAGCATGGCGGCACAGAACCACCCTTTAAGAACGAATACTGGAACAACAAAAGAACCGGCATCTATGTCGACATTGTCTCGGGCGAACCGCTATTCAGTTCCACGGATAAATTTGTTTCCGGGACCGGCTGGCCCAGCTTTACCCGACCGCTTGAGCCTGGGAATATTGTGGAAAAAGAAGACAGCAGTTTCTTTATGGTTCGCACCGAGATTCGAAGTAAATATGGTGATTCCCACCTTGGACATGTCTTCGCGGATGGTCCGCCGCCTACCGGGTTGCGGTATTGCATTAATTCTGCTGCCCTTCGCTTTATTGCAAAGGACAATCTAAAAAAAGAAGGATACGGTGATTATCTTAGCACTTTCGTCAGCCAGAAATGACACAACCGAGCAATATCTGTCATTTTGAATGAAAGGCGCCAATGCCGCCGAACTGGAGAAGAAGAACAAGGAAGTGGAACAACTCAACAAGTTGTCTGTGGGTCGGGAGCTGGGAATCAAGGAATTGAAGGAAAAGTTCAAAGGATAAACCAGGGGTTTTGACCGGGATATCGTTTTGAAAAATGATAACGTTTTGAAAAAAGTGCTGGATGCGTATCTCTTGGATTTTCTTGATGAATCCATCGGACATGTAAAGGAGAAGACATACATTTTTT
>CAZSON010000598.1:0-1558 GCA_964608375.1 uncultured Desulfobacter sp.
ATCTGAAAAAAATGATGCATCAAAAGCACGCGCCGATTATCCTCTGATCGATAATGTATCGAACAGAATAAAGGATTATTCAAACCGATGTCGCTTCATTTGAAATGTTTAGCATCGATCGCGTTTTGGAATCAAGAGTAAAAAAGAACCGTTGAAAAGCTTTATTCTTGACAGTCAATCTGCATTTCTCTATGGTTTTATTCAGTAAAACTAAAAGGATATAAAGGAAAACTGAACCCATTGTCAGTTTGTTGACCCGTTAAAATGAACCTTTTGATATTGAAAAACCCCACAAGCCTCCTGGGAAGACTGACCATTTTAAAAATTCGACAGCTTGGAAGTGTCGCCATCTTTTTTGTGCAGGGCTTTTTCTATATTTTTTCCTTTCCGATACAGATGGTAAAGACCGTTCAACAGATCTATTTTATCGGAACCAAATCGATCTTCGTCATCATCTTGACCGGGACATTCACGGGAATGGTGCTTGGGTTCCAGGGATATTACACCCTGGTGAAATTTGGCTCTGAGGGGTTGCTCGGTGCGGCCGTTGCGCTTTCGCTGATTCGAGAAATGGGGCCGGTGATGACTGCAATTATGGTGATTGCACGTGCCGGGTCGTCCATCGCGGCGGAAATAGGGATTATGAGAATTTCCGAACAGATCGATGCCCTCGAAACCATGGACATAAACCCAATACGGTATCTGGTCAGCCCGAGGTTCGCTGCTGCAATAATCAGCTTTCCCTTACTGACCGCCCTTTTTAACGTGGTCGGCATTTTCGGCGGGTATGTCACCGGTTCGATTTTACTCGGCATCAATCCCGGCACCTACTTTTTCAGGGTTGAATCCGCTGTTTCGATGGCGGATATTACCGGCGGTTTTATCAAATCGATTGTATTTGGTGCAGTGGTTGTCACGGTTTGCTGTTTTCAAGGCTTTTTTACCCATACGCGGGCGGAATTCGGCGCAAAAGGAGTGAGCCATGCGACAACCGCCGCCGTGGTGATTTCCTGCGTCCTGATCCTTATAGTCGATTATGTGCTGACCTCCTTTTTTCTGTAAAAAGCGATGAAGCAACCACTGATTCAATTTCAAAATGTCTTTAAGAAATTTGGCGACCAGCCTGTTTTGCAAGGGGCCGACCTCAGTATCTTCCAAGGGGAGGTGGCCACCATTATCGGTAAAAGCGGAGTAGGAAAGAGCGTTCTCCTCAAACACATCATCGGTCTCATCGAGCCGGATTCAGGCAAAATCCTTTTTCGTGGAAAGCCGCTTTCCGAGATGCATAAGCGTGAGAAAAGGAAGCTGAAACATAAACTCAGTTACATGTTCCAGAGCACGGCTCTTTTCGACTCGCTGAATATTTTTGATAATATCGCGCTCCCCTTGAGGGAGTGGGGCTCATTTTCCGAACAGGAGGTGCACCAGCGAGTAAAAGAAAGAATGAAACAGCTCGATCTGGGTGGGATTGATCACAAATTTTCCTCTGAAGTCTCGGGTGGAATGAAGAAAAGGGTCGCCCTGGCCAGGGCGCTGGTCACCGACCCGGAGATTATAC
>CAZSON010000599.1:0-1544 GCA_964608375.1 uncultured Desulfobacter sp.
CCCGTTGCCCCATGTCAATTCAATCCCTCCGGTATCTTTTTTATCGATCAGCCCCTGTTCATAGCATTCCATGGCCAGGGCGATGGTAAAAGTGAACTCTTTAAGATCCATCCCGAGCCTATCGACCTGATCGCAAAGCTTGACCGCCAGCCAGGGATCGTTATTGCCGATCAGCGGCCCAAAACCGGCCAGCCCCTCGTATTCCGGTTCATCGGTTATCAACCCTTCGTGCGGGCCTTCGGTGATTTCAATGTCGTTGCAGTGATGAAGCGGACAGGCATGGCACGGTTTGCGCGTAGACTTAACACTCGCCCGAATCGCATCCCCATTGAATCTCGGGTGGTCCTTAAAAAGATCGGTCGTCATATTCTTGACCGGCAGCCACCCGGTGACCGCGGCTGCGGAAAAAAAGCCTGCGGTGCCCAGTTTGTCGACGGTTTCTCCTATGGCAGAAGAGCGGGTCTCCGTGATCCATTCACGTGCGATTTCAGAAAAGCGTTCCGGATCGGCCACCGGTATCTTGGCATCGCCGTTAACCACGACCGCTTTGAGGTTTTTGGATCCCATGACACCGCCCACGCCGTTTGTCGAGGCGATATGCCCCCGATCGCTGCAAATAGACGCAAAGCGAACCCGGTTCTCACCGGCCGGACCGATACAGGCTACGCTGGCGTTTTTAAGCCCCGGTTCCTTTTTCAACCGGTTCTGGGTTTCGATGGAATCAAGGCCAGTCAGCTGAGATCCGTCCCTGATTTCAACCTTTCCATTATCGACCAGCAGATAGACCGGGTTTGATGAAGCGCCCTGGATGATGAGGCCGTCATACCCGGCAAATTTTAATCGGGCCCCAAACCAGCCATTGGCTTGTGCTCCGGCCGCCAGGCCGGTCAGCGGTCCCCTGGTCACGACCGAGTAGGTCCCGGAACCGGGGATGGCCGTCCCGGAAAACGGTCCGGACATGAATATGAGACGGTTCTCGGGATCAAAGGGCTCAACCCCGCCGGGAACCTCATCGTAAAGGATCGCAGACCCAAGACCGACACCGCCTAAGTATTTTTCGGCTCTTTCAGGGTCGGTCTCTTCTTCCGTCAGGACGCGGCGGCTGAGATCGACCCGCAACATCCTGCTCATATATCCTCCCGAATATTCTGTTGCCATGGTGTTATCCTCCTTTTGTCCGTTCGAAAAATAATAACTCAAGTTTGACAGTCTCGTAAAAAGTCATTTGCGAACGACTTTGAGCATTTTGGGATAAATGGTCATTTAGAAAGCAAAATGGACTTTTTACGAGTTCATCAAGTTTTGTACCTTCAACAGGACAGAGTGCCGCATCGTCTGTTATGCAAAATAACCCCATAAATGCTCACTTGCTCAAGCCGGGATAAACGCAGTGTAACGCTAAATGTGAACATTGTAAATGTTATCGTGCATCATACCGAATTTTTGCTCAGATGTCAAAATAACATAAAAATTGAACGGCCCAAAAATAAAATATCGGGATCGGAGAGGTCTCTCTTTGATTTCCGAGGAATGCATTTGGCATT
>CAZSON010000600.1:0-1540 GCA_964608375.1 uncultured Desulfobacter sp.
ATAGACAATATCGGCCTGGTCATCCAAAATCGGTTGAATCAGCTTTGTGAGATCGACCGGATTGTATTCGAAATCTGCATCATGGAGGGTAATAATATCACCGTCCACCAATGAGAGTCCTTTTCTGAGAGCAGCTCCTTTTCCCTGATTTTCCGGCAATCTGAAAGATTTGACATTTGGCTTGATGGCATAAGCCCCAATAATTTCCGATGAGCGGTCTGTGCTGCAATCATCTATTAGGATGTATTCAACACTTATTGGAAATTGTACTTTAAACAGTCGTTGCAGCACTTTTTCTAAAATGTCAGATTCGTTGAAAATGGGGACAACAATTGAAAGTTTCATATTCTGTTTCCGAATGATCGGTCCAAACGAGGTGTATCAAAAGCAAATTGTCGCTGACGTTCTGTGGAAACGGTATAAAATAAAAGGTGAATAATTTCAAGGTGAAAAAAATATACACCTTACTGTATCGGCTTTTCAGCAACCATTATCGAATAATTAAACGGAGCGCTCTATTTGACGAAGAATATTACCTAAAAACAAACAGGGAAATCGGCTCGTTCAAAGAGAACCCGTTGATCCATTATATCAGGTACGGGTGGCGGGAAGGTCGCAGGCCTAACAGACTGTTCGACGGGATCTGGTATAGCGAAAAGCACCCGGAAAGTGTCGGCATCGACCCGCTGCTGCACTACATTAAATTTGGCTGTTCTGAGGGCAAGGATCCAAATCCGTATTTCTCTACATCCTTTTATTCTGAACAATATCCTGAATACATTAATGAAAATACAACCCCTCTTTCCCACTATATACATAAAGGATGGCGTGAAGGAAAAAATCCAAGTTCTACTTTTAATTCCGATGGATACCTTGAACAAAACCCGGATGTGGCAGAAGCTGGCATGAATCCTTTAGTCCATTTTATCCACTACGGCATAAGAGAAGGGCGCCAGTATTTACCTTTTTTTGATGTCGATTTTTATATGGAAGACAACCCATCGGCTGGAAATGTACCAATTCTGCATTATATCCGACATGGCGCTCGCGAAGGTCGCAGCCCGAATCGTTTTTTTGATCCTCAGTTTTATCGAAAAACCTATGTTGAAGAAAGCATGTCAGAAGTTGATATTTTTTTACATTACGTGCAGGTAGGGAGCAAAAAACATTTCAGACCTTCCGCACTCTTTGATCCTCAATTTTATGCAAACAGCTACCCCGAGTATAAAGAAAGTGAGCGCTTCCCACTTCTTCATTACCAAACCCTCGGTATGGCCAAAGGATACTATCCCTGCAGGGAGGTGGCTGAATTGCCCCGGAAACCGGTCATCAGCATAATAACTCCTGTATACAATACCGATGAATTATTGTTGCGAAAATCCATTCATTCGGTCCTATACCAGGCATACCCGCACTGGGAGCTGTGCCTGGTCGATGACGGTAGCAGTCAGGAACATGTGAAGCGGATTCTTAAAGCGTATGCGAAACAGGACAGACGAATAAAAATTAATTTATTTAGTAAAAACATGGGTATTTCTGA
>CAZSON010000601.1:0-1531 GCA_964608375.1 uncultured Desulfobacter sp.
TCTCCCGTTTCTTCGATGACGGTTCCGGACGGAAAACTTCCTTCTCAATCAAAATCTTTTCATATTCTTTTTTATCCATTGGACATTTTATGAGAGCAACAGTCTCTTTCATACTATCCAGTCTAAGCTGTTTTCTCATACTTGAAAGCAAATCACCGGCTATGTCTCTTTGTTTTGCCGAATGTGAGATGTATGTTTTTATCCCTGTTTCTATCCCGTTATACTCATGGTGAAAATAAATATGATGCCCTGATTTTTCCTTTTTGAAGCCCTTTTGAGGCAAATTTTTTCTGATTTCTGCTCGGGAAACTTTCATGTGACATCCTGAAAAAGGTCTACATAAAGCCTTTTTAGACGCTCCGCCTCGCCTGTAACACGATCCCATCTCAAATTTTTGTAGTGATTATAGAAATAAATCAAGTGATCATTAAACGCCCTTATAGCCTCTTCCCTGGTTTCACCAGTGGCAAATATGTCTAAGGTTTCATTCTCAACAAAAAAGAGGGTTTCACCCCTGGTAATCTTGACCGAAACGGGTTTTAGGGCACGTACTGTAGCATAGGAGGAAGAAAACTCCCAAGCCGGGGTTTTAACAACCGGCAATCCCGAAAACCATGAAGGTATATCTGATTCAGGGGCTGTTGATATAGGAACAAAATATCGCTTAAAATCTTGAGGGAAAGATTCTGATCTTTCTTTCCTCAGTGCATAGCTTTCATTAATTTGAGCAAGATTCATATCGTTTCACCTCTCAAATATTGTCTATAATCATCAGTTATCAAATTTTCAAATATCGCCCTTGTCTGCTCGTGAGCCCTGCTGACACATGAATTAATCCTGGAAAACGATAATTTTTCAGTCATCGCAAAATCAAAATCCATAAGCAATGCTTCTTGCTGATCATTAGAACGAATGATTGATTCTATCCTGCTTGTGATTGTACCACCCGGAGCTTTCGATATAAATACAATACTCACATTCTCAAATTTATCGGACATTCCTTCGGGGAGTTTAAGTCCAAAACTGGTAAAGCGTTGAAGAGGCACGATCTCATTTTCACGATTAAATGGAATAACATTGATATATCGCCAGCCTAGGCGGTTTAATTTTTTTACTGCATAGATTTCGCCAAGTGTTTTTGCTAACCTTACGAATTTCTTTATAAATTCCTTGTGGCCTGAGTAATTCTTGTCATGTAATGAGAACCGGTTAATAGCCAGCATAATTTCACCAGTCCGGTCTTCATTTTCAAAACGGTAGGGTGCTAACCCATCACCAACTTTTGGAACAAGAATTGTCGGATACCTATCCCTTATTTTTTCGTAAAACTCATCTCTTCTGCACTCAATGGCTAACTCGCCCGGGAATCTGAGTTCACAAACCACTTCCACCAAAGGCGAATTCGGGTACACTTCAGAAATTTTGTATTTTTTTTTCTTCATTCTGCTCCCTCTTCATAAATGCAAAAACGTAACTTCGTATTTTACAATCGCAAATCGACGATTGTAAATCTAAAATCCAAGCCCTTTTT
>CAZSON010000602.1:0-1529 GCA_964608375.1 uncultured Desulfobacter sp.
AAGACAGCAACCGGTAAGATCCAAAAAGCCAAACTGCGTGAAAAAGAGTGGAAAGGGGTCAACCGTAGCGTCACTGAAACTGTTCGGAAATGACTGACCCCCTGAACACAAACGGTCAGGTTTTTAAATTTAATTGCAAATATTCCTAAGCCACGGATAGGCAAGAGAGCCCGTCGGCTCAATAGGTCTCAAACCGACGGACCCTGTGTGGAAAACCATAGATCGGATCTACTTACCGGTTCGACCGATCCATTTATTAGATGAGTACTTTTCACGATACCCGTCGGTCAAAAGACTGTTCAGCAGGGTCGGGTCAAGGCCTTCTTTTGCATCGGCTTTGACCTGGGCAACACCCGCCTCCATATAGACGTCGTTAAACAAGTTATATGTCGGATAGACATATCCCGTTGCGCAATCCGGTTTGCCGCCGAACAGCGTTTTCCCCCATCCGCTCGGGCCGGAGGTGGCTAGCGGGGCTCCTTCGGGGATACTCATACAAACGGGTTTCCCGTCACCTATACCAAACGCACCCAAATTTTGGTCAAGTGTGAGCATGATGGCAGCGTATTGATTTTCCTTCACGTCCGCTAAAGGCCAGTCGAGGCCTTTGGCAACAATTTGGTTGCCCTTTTCAGGATTCTCTTTCCACCAGTTCACAGCTTCAAACCAGGCGCGCAAAACCTCTTTGGCAACATCGGGTTTCTCGCGCAGCCACTTTTCGTTTACCGAAATCGATTCTGAGATAAGTCCACGTTCCCAGGTTCTATCCGACAGACTGGTCTTTAAAACATGCGAACCCGGTCTTTTTTTCGACTGGATTGAAAACGGAATGTAGTTGACATCTATATCGAGATTGCCGCTGTTAAAAGCGGCGGCACTTTCCTGCGGTAGCATCACAATGTGCTTTAGTTTGTCAAAACCGATTCCAGCCCGTTTTAGGGTCAATAGCATCCACATGTGGTTGAGAAAACCATAATCAGCTCCGTATGTTTTACCGGGAAAATCTTTAACCGACTTGATTTCTTTGGACACTATCATCTCATCCAGGCCATATGACATTGCCGGAATAGCGATAATCTTAATCGGAACCCCTGCTGCCCTGGTCAAGACCATGGTATCGAGGGTATTCATCACGACCTGAATCTGTCCGCTCGAGATAGCAGCGTTCTTCTCTGTAATGCCTTCGATAATGCGGATGTCTATTTCAATGTCCTTTGCCAATCCCTTTGCTTTTACAATATACCACGGTGCATAAGGAGAAAAGGATATGATGGCTACAGACACCTTTTCGGTAGCCCAGGTCCCGGTTGCTCCCCCGATAATCAATCCGCTGGCCAGAAATACCAGCGCTGCCAGCCAAAACAATTTTGTCAAACGTTTTTTTAATTTCATGTCCTACTCCTTTATCATAACTGGTTCATATTTCCCGGGCTTTTTATAGTATCACGTATTGTCTCCAGTGTAAACGCCCGATTCTTCAACTTGTTTTCCGTGGATTTCCTCCCGCATCATGGCAAAAAGTCGAGCCT
>CAZSON010000603.1:0-1509 GCA_964608375.1 uncultured Desulfobacter sp.
ACACTGTGGAGCGTCATCTGGCGGACGCTATAGAGGATATCGACAGTGTCATCGTACATGTAGACCCCGCGATCGAGATGGATAAAGCGTCATCTTTTGCCGGAAAAAGATAAAAAGCGCCACACCGCTTCACACAGTCAGAACTTTCTCACCGACACGGACCAGGCCCAGTCGTCGGTCTATTCAAACTGCAGCGCTTTGTGACCATGTCGGTTGAGCGACTCGGACACGTTGTTTTTTATAGCAAGCGTTGCATCTGAATTCTTGACATCAGTAAATATAGTGCGTATTGTACGAATATGACTGATGAAAAAAGGAATATAGAGGAAAAAATCAACGACCTTCTTAACTTTTTCCCGGTTGCCATCATCCTTGGTGTTCGGCAATGCGGTAAAACCACTCTTGCTAAATTGTTGAGGCCAAACTGGCATTATTTTGACCTTGAGCGTAGCAGGGATTTTGATTTTGTTACCCGGGATTTTGATTTCTTTATAAAAGAACACCCTCATTCGGTCGTAATTGATGAGGCACAGAGTTTTCCTTCCCTGTTTCAAGAATTGCGCAGCGTTGTTGATCGGGACAGAAAACATAAGAATCGATTTCTTTTAACCGGCTCCAGTTCTCTTGATTTAATAAAAAATGTTTCGGAGAGCCTGGCGGGCCGGGTGGGACTTGTTGAATTGGGGACATTTAAGGCCAATGAAACATATGCATTCGGGTTGCCGAATTTTTATAAAATTTTCGATCAAGATTTAAGCAATGCCACAATAGACTTTTTAAAGAGTCTTGAGCCTGAGATATCTCATGATCAATTGATGCAGGCTTTTTTAAAGGGGGGATACCCCGAACCTGTATTGGAGAAAGACGATCGGTTCTATGATCTATGGATGGAAAACTATTTAAAAACATATATACAAAGAGATGTCCGGACTCTTTTTCCAAGACTGGATCCGGTCAAATACCAACGTTTTGTTTCAATGCTTTCTGCTCTTAGCGGAACGATTATAAATCGTTCACAGGTCGGAAGGTCACTCGATGTTTCCGAAAAAACAATCCGGGATTATCTGCAGATTGCCGAAGGGAGTTATATCTGGAGGAATACACCAAGTTATGAAAAAAGCAAGGCCAGGTCAGTTGTTAAAATGCCAAAAGGCAACATTCGAGACAGCGGATTGGTCAATTTTATCCAGGGGATAACCAAAAGGGAACAGCTTTTGAATTACCCCAATGTTGGTGCTGCATTTGAAGCATTTATTTCCGAGGAGATAATTAAAGGGATTCAGGCAACGAAAACTGTAAACTGGAACCATTATTATTTTAGGACAAGAAATGGCGCTGAGATCGATATGATTCTTGAGGGACCGTTTGGGACGCTGCCGATCGAAATAAAGTTCGGTAGTGCGATTAAACAGCGCCAGATACAATCATTGAAAAACTTTGTCTATAAAAACAACCTTCCGCTGGGGATCGTGATCAACCATAGCGATGAAGTCCGGCTGGTTGCGGACC
>CAZSON010000604.1:0-1509 GCA_964608375.1 uncultured Desulfobacter sp.
GTTTGTCTACGATCATTTTCCTGGTACTCCGATAATTGAGAGGACTAATTAACATCGGGCCGATGTTTTCCTACGATGGCACTGATTGTCTGTTTGACTTCTTCCGGTAGTTCTTGAGGCTTATGATCGTTAATAATGGCTTTCGCACGTTCATTTAAAATAGAACAGATATCTCTGCTTCCCTCCTCTTCCCATGTTTCAAACCTTTTTCTATTAAAAGATCGGGGAAAGTAAAAAGTACTCATGTAGTTATTGTAGGTATGGTCTTCCATTATAAAATTACCGCCAGGCCCAACATTATCTATGACCTGTAAGGCCACCGATTCATCGTTAAAGCTTAGCGGCTGAAGCATGTGCTTAATCAAGCCGATAATTTCGTCTGAAAAGAGGACGGACTCAAATGAAGAGGTCATCCCACTCTCTAAGTAGCCACAGTCATGAATGATATTGCATCCATTCAGTGTTGAGTTGTAAATCGACAAGGCGTATTCAAATCCCGCCTGCGCATCCAAAACCATGGCATCGGTTGAACCCGCTATACAAAAAAAAGGCAATCTGTAAAAATGAGCCATATCTGCCAGCCCTGCATTTAATATGTTCAACTCCGGACTGCCGTAGCTAAAAATAGAGGTTTTCATATCCATAACAGTTGCGTCACCACCAAAAATAAATTTAGCACCGGGTTGCTTTTTCTGGAAGATAACCAGACCTGCCAATGACTCAGCGACAGTCTGAACCAGCGTACTTTCTATGGTAGCAGGCGACGTTCCTCCCATCATGGGACTGCCGATATAAATAAAGGGGATTCCATATTCGCAGCAAATCAACCCCTTGCTCATCCCCATTTCAGTATGAAATATCGGAGACACAGGTTCGGTATATAAAATCAAGGGCGGCTTACTTTTTATTTTATCGATACCGCCAATGGCGGCGCCGAGCATCTCGATCATTGTCAGCATATCGTTTCTGCCATAACCGGTTACGATGATCGGTTTCGTTGTATTTAGAAGCATCGCTTCATACTGGTGGATAAAATTACTGCCTCTGGGAACGTCATTGGCGATGCCGAATGACATAACAAAATTCATATTCTCAAGCGCATCACAAAATCGAGCCAGCCGGGCAACGTCATCCTTCATGCAAAGCCTCCGTTCTCCTGATTCGAGATCAATGGTGGTGTTGCAATCCGAACCGGTTCCATAATAGCAATTACCCTCTTTCAGCATCATTGCGAGTTCACCATTGCGATTGAAGACTTCAATTTCTTTGGGCGAGGATTCAAGTGCTTCCATCACGAGCTTACGCGGAATTCTCACACGATCCATATCGCGGATATCACAACCCGCATCCCTCAGAATGTCCAAAGCCTCTTCACATCCCACTTTGCAGCCAATGTTTTCCATTAAGTTAATGACGGACCCTTGAACTTGAAGAATCTGTTCATTTGAGAGCATCCGATTTTTTGAACCCTTTTGTTGAAAAGTATTCATTTGGTTTTCCTTATTTATT
>CAZSON010000605.1:0-1507 GCA_964608375.1 uncultured Desulfobacter sp.
CCTCAAAAGAGGTAAAAGATGTGATCCGGCTTGAAAACAAAGCGTATAAGAAACACAAAAGACCGATTACCGTTTTTTCACACCGAAAACATCAGGATGACTATTCAAAAAAATACCCGGAGTTTTACGAATCTCCCTGTGGCGAGTGCCACCACGATAAAGACAACAAGAAACTCGTAAACATGAAAGAGGGTGACGAGGTACAGAACTGTATTGAATGTCATAAAAAGCCTAAATTTATCACAGGCAAAAAGGCAAAAAAACTGACAAAGGAACAAAAGCGCGAATACCATGGCAATGCGTTGCATGACAATTGCAAAGCCTGCCATAAAAAATACAACAAGAAATATAAAAAGAAGAGTAAAAGCAAAAATTACGCTCCGAATACCTGCAAAACCTGTCATCCGAAAAAAAAGAAAAAGAAATAGCAATGAGCTGGTATTGAAATCGGATCAACTCTTTTTTCTTTGATATAAAATAGCATTCCTTACCATTGCTCGAGCCCAGGACGGTATGCCCAGGGCATGGAGATGGGAAAAGGTGGCCAGGACATTTTTATAGCAGACCCCATCTCTTTGGTTATGAAAACCGGTTCCCCGTTTCATGGAAAACACCATATCCTTATCGTTTCCGCCCCACCTTAATACCCTCGAATAATGAAATTCGTGACCTCTGATTTCCGTTCCTGCTTTGAAATAGGGATTTTTGGAGTCGACCTTGACAACCGTATAGCCATGCCCTGTCGGTTTTTTCGAAAATCCTAAACCGATCGGTAAAACGCCTGCCATTTCATATGATTTTTCATCCAGGATCAACTCTTGCGACAGATAGATCAAGCCGCCGCATTCAGCATATATCGGAAGGCCGTCTTCGGCCAAAGATCGAACCCGGTCCTTAAATGCCACATTTTCCGCGAGTTCTTTGGCATGGGTTTCCGGAAAGCCGCCTCCGATATAGAGGGCATCAATCCTGGGGATCGTTTTTCTTTTAAGCGGGCTGATAAAAATCGGCTCTCCACCTTGAAAGGAAAGGGCATCGATATTTTCAGGGTAGTAAAATTGGAATGCAGCGTCTTTTAAAATGCCGATTTTAGGCTTTGATCTCTGCAGAATAGCCTTTGGCTTTTGTCGGCTGAGAGCTATTTGCCGACGGTTTTCCGACAAACCCGCCCCGCTCGATTCCATCTTAAAAGCAGGATCAGAAGCTATTTTTTCGATCCGGTCAAGATCGAGATAGGTTTTTGCAATTTCTGCGGCGGCGTCGACAGAAATCTTGGCCCATTTTGATTCAAATATCGGAACCAGTCCCATGTGGCGTTCGGGAAAATCCTGACGGTTTAGTTTCGGGACTGAACCGAGGACGGGAATGCCGCAGTAATATTCCATACTTTTGCGAATTATTTTTTCATGCCGAGAACCGGCAACGCGATTTAAAATGACGCCGCTGATTGTTACATCCGGATCAAAATTAATGCACCCGGAAACAACGGCAGCAGCCGTTCGTGTTA
>CAZSON010000606.1:0-1504 GCA_964608375.1 uncultured Desulfobacter sp.
AAAAGGAGAAAGAAGGAGAAAGAATATGAAACGATTATTTATCATTGTAATTGCTATTGGCTTCCTGTTCATTTCTGGGATCAGCGCTTATGCGGTTGAATCTCAGGAAATATTTCTGGTTCATTTAAAAACCAGCCTGAAAAAAGACGATGCCCAGATATGCGTGGCCTATAACATCATGTGGGCCGCTCTTGCAGAAGGCTATAAGGTGAAGGTGCTCGTTGATGCCGATGCGATTAACACCTTCAAAGTGGGCTGGAGAGGCAAAGACGACATCGAAGGGTACAAGATCCCGGAAAATCTGCGCCAGGCTTTATCAACCCAATTCGGAGTCAGCCTGGATAACGTGCCCAAGACCTATGGCGATTTTCTGACGATGCTCAAAGACCGGGGAGTGGAATTTTACATCAACAGTGGGTTTTTGATCGTATCCAAAATCGGTACTCAGAATGACCTGCTGGGAAAGGTCTCGGCCAAATTTTTTAAACCGGTTAGCCTGAAAGAAATGGTGAAACTGAGAACTGAGGCAAATTACTACATGGCCTATTAATTTTGACAGTCTCGAAAAAATCATTTGCGAACGCTCCAAAATGGTCATTTTAGAGTTCATAAGTTTTAAGTTTCAGTTATTTTAAATTCTAATGAAAGGAATCAGCTGATGACAGATTCGAGCCGGGTTCAGGAAATTGAACTGGAAATTCAGGGGATGACTAATATTCTTGATGAGTCACAGGAAAACACTGTTCATGGAAAGAACGATCTGATATGTTACTGTTTCAAATATTCAAGAGACGATATCGAACAGGACTATATCAAAAATGGTCGATCCCTGATCATGGATAACATCATGGCAGAAAAGAAGATAGGTGGTTGTGACTGCGCTATCAAGAATCCAAAAGGCAGGTGATGTCTCGTCGATGTCCGTCAGGTGGTGGACCAAATTAAAAATAAAATTTGATGAACTCGTAAAAAGTCCATTTTGTTCTCTAAATGACTATCGCTAAATCGCTATTTTACTTTGTGCTGGCCGGATTATTTGAGATCGGTGGCGGATATCTAGTGTGGCTCTGGTTGCGAGAAAATAAAAGCCTATGGTTTGCTTTCATTGGAGCAATCGTGCTCATACTTTACGGCATTATCCCAACATTCCAACAAGCGCATTTTGGAAGAGTTTATGCTGCATATGGTGGGATCTTCATCGTGATGGCTATGTTGTGGGGTTGGCAGATAGACAAGATACCGCCCGACAGGTTCGATCTGATCGGATCTTTGGTAGCACTTGTGGGTGTTTGCATCATCATGTATTGGCCTCGGGCCTGATTTCAGCCTCTGACAATTTATTTCTGCCGCTATTGATCGCCGCAGTTTAAGGATATTGAAATACTATACAGTTTTGCCTAAAAAGAAAGGCTAACCCGGAGTTTTCCGTAAACCTGGGCCATTTGGCAGAGTGGTTCAGTAAAGATTAAGCCTTGGACCCTTGCCCTAAAGTGTCTTTCATTTT